>NZ_PDKG01000001.1:300000-529209 GCF_004116725.1 Arcobacter sp. CECT 8986
TTATACATGGGAAAAATCTTTCACTGTTGGATTATCACAAAAATGTGAAGATTTTCCTACATATATAGAAGAGTATAAAAATAACTGCTCTAAAAGAATAACAGGTGGCGGTGTTTTATTTCATGGACATGATTTATCTTATAGCTTAATTTTACCAAGCAGTTATATGACTGGACTTAGTGTAAAGCAAAGTTATGAAAAAATTTGTCAATTTCTTTTGACATTTTATAAGAACTTAGGTTTAGATACATGTTTTGCAAAAGATTCAAAAAATGTTACACTAAGTAAAAGTGAATTTTGTCAAGTTGGTTTTGAGGCATACGATATTTTAGTAAATGATACTAAAATTGGAGGAAATGCACAAAAAAGATCAAAAAAAATGATTTTTCAACATGGTTCTATACCTATTAAAAGTACAAAAAAAGATATAAAAATAGGTTCTAGTTTAGAGGATTTTTCAATAAAACTTAGTTTTGATGAAGCAAAACAAAAAGTTATTGAAGCATTTAAAGAAACGTTTAATGTAAAATTTGAAAAAACAGAGATTACAGAAGAACAAAAACAGAGATTAAATCTATTATTAGAGGACGAAAAATGAGCGTAGATGAAAACAAAGTAAGTTTTAAAAAGCCACAATGGCTTAGAAAAAAGCTTGTTCCACATGCACAAAAAGAGATGGAAGATCTTCTAGGTAAACATGGATTACATACAATTTGTCAAGAAGCAAAATGTCCAAATATAAGTGAATGTTATGCAAAAAGAAATGCTACATTTTTAATACTTGGAAATATCTGTACAAGAAGATGTACTTATTGTAATGTACACACAGGTAAACCAACAGAAGTTGATTTAGCTGAGATTGATGGAGTTACTGAATCTGTAATCAAACTTGGATTAAAATTTGTAGTTATTACAAGTCCAGCAAGGGATGATTTACCAGATGGTGGAGCAGAACAGTTTTATAGAGTAACTCAAAATATTTTGAAAAAATCTCCAGGAACACAAGTTGAGATTTTGATTCCTGATTTTAAAGCAAAAGAGGAATCTTTACAAAGAGCTGTTGATAGTGGTGCTGTTATTATTGGTCATAATGTAGAAACAGTTCCATCACTTTATCATATTAGAAGAAATGCTTCATATGAAAGAAGTCTTCAAGTTCTAAAAAGATTAAAAGAGCTTGGTGGAGAAAAAGTAAAAACTAAAAGTGCCTTAATGGTAGGACTTGGTGAAACAGAAGAAGAGATGGTTCAAGTATTTAAAGATTTACTTGCAGTTGGTTGTAAATTTTTAAGTATTGGTCAATATTTAGCTCCTTCAGGTGAGTATGAAAAAGTTAAAGAGTTTGTAAAACCAGAACAATTCCAAAGATATAAAGAGATTGCTTTAGACTTAGGTTTTGAGTTTGTACATAGTACTCCTTATGCAAGAAGTTCATACTTAGCTCATGAGTATTTATCAAAAGACAAAAATAGTATATAATAAAATTAACACAGAAAGGATTTATCTTGAATAATAAAAAAGTTGGAATAATTGGAGTAGGAAACGTAGGTGCAACGTTAGCTTTTACTTTAGCGACAAAAAGTCTTTGTTCAGAAGTAGTATTAAAAGACTTAAGAGAGAATATCGTAGAAGCAATGGCTTTAGATATTTCACAATCTGCTAATGCTGCAAATGCAAAAACAAAAGTATCATTTGCAAAAGAAGCAAATGATTTTGCTAATTGTGATGTAATCGTAATAACAGCAGGAATTCCTAGAAAACCAGGAATGAGTAGAGATGATTTATTATTAACAAATGCTAAAATTATGACATCAGTTGTAAGTGAAGTTAGTGAAAATAATCCAAATGCAATTTATATTATTGTTTCTAATCCGCTTGATGCTATGGTATATACTGCACTTAAAGCTGCAAATATTGATAAAAATAAAGTTTTAGGAATGGCTGGTATTTTAGATAGTGCAAGAATGAGTCACTTTATTCAAGAAAAACTAGGATATGGAGAAGGTGAAATTGATGCTTCTGTTATGGGAGGTCATGGAGATGATATGGTTCCTTTAGCAAACTATTCAACAGTAGCTGGAAAACCTCTTGATAAAATTTTAAAAGAAGAAGAGATAGAAGAAATCATCACAAAAACAAGAAATGGTGGAGCTCAAATAGTTAAATTATTAGAAACAGGTTCTGCTTATTATGCACCAGCATATTCAACTTCTCTTATGGTAGAAGCAATATTAACTGATAACAAAAAAGTATATCCTTGTGCAGTTATGCTTGAGGGTGAATATGGGTATGAAAATGTTGTTGCTGGTGTACCTGTTAGATTAGGTAAAAATGGAGTTGAAGATGTAATTGAGTTACAACTTGATGAAAAACAAACTTCAGAATTTGCTAAATCAATTTCATCAGTACAAGAGCTAATAAATACTCTTGAAGATAAATTTTTCGTATAATCTGTAAATGAAGTTACACTTTTTAGTGTAACTTTTCATAAAATTTCTAAAATTATTTTTCCTATTTTTATATCAAATATCAAATAACATAAATACTTTTCAAAATGCCAATTTATAACTACTAGCAAAATATTTTTCAATATATAATTATTCCAAATAAAATAACTTTAGTGTGGCACATTTGTGACATATTAATAAGTGTCAATTTTTACTAAATTTTTATGTTAAAATTTCACTATATTAATTATGGTTTCATTGTATTAATCAAATCATTTATTTGAGTTGCACTCTTTTCAATTGCATCTATATTTAGATTTATCTCTTCATTACTTAGAGGTAAGTTCAGTTCATTTTTTAATTTAAATGCACTTATAGATGAAAATATGGTAAATAGTGGAATTTTAAGACTATCAATTTTTTCATTTAATACTTTTTGAATAAAGATATAATCTTTATCTAAAATAGTGTCTGTTTTATCATCAATGATAGAGAAAAAATAGTTTTCTTGATTTCCATTACTTTCAAAAGCAAAATTTTGTTTTTGACACTTATAAAGTGTTCCATCATTTTTTACATATATTGAAAAGCGATTTGATTTTCTGATTTTTTTCAGATTTGTTATTTTTCGCTCAAATAGCTCTGGAGAATTGATATGATAATCAAGTTCCCATAATTTTTTTTCATTTAAGACGAGGTTCTTCTCATAACCTAAAAGCTTGGAAAATACGTTGTTTATATATAGAATGTTTGCATTTTCATCAAATAAGATAAATCCATTTGGGAAGTTATCAATTATTTGAAAAAATAAATTATTTAATTGGCTCATGACTACTCCTAAGGTGAAAATATAGCAAATATAACCCTAGGGTATTATTAAATATTACCCATAAGTAATATTATTCCAGTAAAACTAGAAGGAAAAAGGATGTTTCTTGCAGAAGTTACAGAAGATGATTTAAATAATTTTCATAATACTATTTCTAAAAATGTAAGAAGAATAAGAAAAGAAAAAAAGCTTACACAACTTGATGTTAGCCTTGCTCTTGGACTTTCTACTCCATCTTTTATTACAAATGCAGAATCTCTAAATTCTAAGAAAAGATTTAATATAAATCAACTCTATAAACTCGCTATATTTTTTAAAGTTGATATTAGTGAATTTTTTAAAGTAGAAAAATTATAAAATATTAATTACATTTTTGATACATTCCTCACATATATTTTTTATATAATCAATAAAAAGGACAAGTGTTGAGTGTTTTCATAACATTATTGATGAAAATAATACCTCTATATTTTAGTATCATTTTAGGTGTTTTTTCTACTGCTTTTTTAAACTGCAACAAAGATACAATTGCAAAAATTTTACTTTTTATTTTAGCTCCTATTATCGTATTTAACGCAACTATAAGTGTAAAACTAGATGCATCAGTTGTATTTTTACCTATTTTCTTTTTTGTTTTAAGTACAATTATTGCATTTACTTCACTTAAATATTTTAATAAAGTATATTCTGATAATACTGCTAATTTATTAGCTTTTAGTACGGCAACTGGAAACACTGGAAATATTGGTATTCCTCTTGCTATTTTATTTTTGGATTCTCATATTGTTGATGTTTTTATTTTTACAGTATTAGCTTCACTTTTATATCAAAACTCAGTTGGATATTATATAACTGCAAAAGGTAACTTTACAGCAAAACAAAGTCTTTTAAAAGTTGCTAGACTTCCTGTATTGCATGCTTTTATTTTGGGTGTAGTATTAAATATATTAGGATTTAAAATACCTGAAATGTTTATGGATTATACAAATTATCTAAAAGGTGCATATGCTATATTAGGAATGATGTTACTTGGAATGGGTATGGAAAAAATCAAAACAAATAACTCTTTTGATATGAAATTTATAAATTATACTCTTTTTATCAAGTTTATAATTTGGCCTGCTTTGATTGTGTTATTTATATTTTTGGATAACAACTTTATTCATTTTTTAAATAAAGAGTATTATCTTCTTATGTTTATTTTTTCTATTGTTCCACTAGCAGGAAACACAGTAACAGTTGCAACTTTGCTTGATGTAAAACCTCAAAAGATGTCTATTGCTGTATTTATCTCAACAATTGTATCACTATTTTATATACCACTAATGATATTTTTATTTGGAATGATAAAATTTTAAAAGAGCTACTTTTTAATAGCTCTTTTTTTTAATTTGAAACTATTAATAAGTCCTGATAAAATCACAAAAAATAGACCTACAAAATATATTGCTAAAACTGGCTCATCAAAAAATAGTATAAGAAAAAATGCAGCCAATATAGGTGTGATAAATATAAAAGGTGCAACTTTTGAGGCATCAAAAGCTTTTAATCCTTTCACCCAAAATAGATATGAAATACCATTTAAAAATATTCCATTTACTAAAATACTAAACCAATCAATATAAGAAGTTGGAAAAGAAAAACTAGAGTAATTAAATACAGAAATGAAAGAGTAAATAATTGCAGAAAAGAAGTACAACATCACGGCATTTGTAGCATTTACTTTTACTTTTTTACTTAATACTGAAAAAAGAGCAAAAGAGATAGTTCCTATCATAACTATAAATAAAACATCAATTTGAGAAAAATCAAGAGTAGAAAAATCCCCTTTAGTAATAACCAAAACAACACCAAAAAATCCAAAAACAATAGAAAAAAACTTTCTTATAGTAAAAGCCTCTTTTAGTATAAGCAAAGACAAAAATACAATAAAAATTGGCCACATATATTGAATAACCAAGACCTCTAAACCATTTGCTTTTTTATATCCAAAATATAAAAGTAAATAGTATAAAAAGTCTAAAAAACCCAAAAAGAAAAGCACAATAATTATCTTTTTTGAATACTGTAAAATTTGATAAAAACTCTTTTCATAAAGTGCTACAAAAAATATAGATAAAAAAGATATGATTGATGAATAAAATAGATATAAATGATGGTCAAGTTCAGAGTGTGTAATCTTTACAAAAGTTGGTATTAAAGACCATAATATTATGCACAAAGCGATATATATAACTGCAATATTTGAGTTTATTAGTTTTTTCATTTGCTCATCTTAAAATAAAAGTAGCTTAATATACCCTCTATAAAGTTAATATTTGATTTAATTTTATATCAAGTATAAAGCTTCTTTATTTAAAATTAGTATTAAAATTATCAGCAATTAAAACAAAATATTAAAAACCATTTATCTATTTTTATAATGATATAAAAATGTCAATAATAACTTAATTAGTTATTGAAAATATATTAATAGAATACTTTATTCAATTATTTTATATCATAAATTAGATATAATATTGTCTTATTTAAAATTACAAACTATTTTACTTATATACTTATTTTATTCAAGGAATTTATAAAATCAAATGGCACTAATAGACTTACAAAACATAAATAAACAATACGATACTAAAGTTATATTAAAAGATGTGAATTTTACTTTGATTCCAGGACAAAGAATTGCTGTTATTGGGCAAAATGGTCAAGGAAAATCAACTCTACTTAAAGTTATTATGGGAGAGATTGAGCCAGATTCTGGAGAAAAATCAATTGATAAGTCTGTAAAAATAGAGATGCTTGCTCAACAACCAAAGTTTGAAGATAATCTTACAGTAAGAGAAGCAATTGAGAAGCAACTAACAGAGTTAAATGAAGCAAAAATAAGATACGAAGAACTTACACAACAACTTGCAACAGATTATGAAAATCAAGAGTTATTAAAAGAACAAAGTAAACTTGCTACTTTTATTGATTTTCACAATGCTTGGGATTTGGATAATATGATTGAAAGAGTTCTAAAAGAGTTCAAACTAAAAGAGTATGAATTCAAAGATGTAAACTTACTTAGTGGAGGAGAACAAAGAAGAGTTAGTCTTGCTGGATTATTACTTAAAAAGCCTGATATTTTACTTCTTGATGAGCCTACAAACCACCTTGATGTTTATATGGTAGAGTTTTTGGAATCTTTACTTATGAAAAACAACTTTACTCTTCTATTTATTTCTCACGATAGATATTTTATTGATAACATTGCTACAAATATTGTAGAGATTGAAGATGGAACAATAAGAAGATTTAACGGTGGATATAGTGATTATCTACAACAAAAAGAAGAACTACTTTCAAGTATGCAAAAAGAGCACGAAAATCTAATAAGACTTGTAAAAAGAGAAGCTCACTGGATGCAAAGGGGAGTTACAGCTAGAAGAAAAAGAAATGAAAGAAGAAAAGCTGAATACTTCGAACTTAAGAAAAAAGCAAAATCAAACCCAGCACAAATAAGAAAAATGTCAGTGGAACTTCAAAGAGAACAAAAATCTTTTAATAATGAAACAGGTACGACAAGAAATAAAAGAAAAATGCTTTTTGAATTAGACAAGATTTCAAAAACACTTGGGGACAAACTACTAATAAAAGACTTCACGACAAGAATTCTACAAAAAGATGTAATTGCAATAGTTGGGCCAAATGGTACTGGAAAATCAACTATGCTAAAACTTTTCACAGAAAAGCTACATATAGATGATGGAAGATTTAAAAAAGGTGATTTTTCAATAGGATACTTTGACCAGCACAGAGAGATGCTTGATGATTCAAAATCACTAATCGAGACATTTTGTCCAAATGGTGGAGATAGAGTTATCCTAGATGATGGAAGAAATATGCATGTTTTTGGATATTTAAAGAACTTCTTATTTCCAAGAGAGTATCTTGACAAGAAGATTGGGGTTTTAAGTGGTGGAGAGAAAAATAGAGTTGCTTTAGCACTTCTATTTACTAAACACTATGATTGTTTGATACTTGATGAACCTACAAATGATTTGGATATTCCAACTATTAATATCTTAGAAGAGTATTTACAAAATTTTCAAGGAGCTTTGATTTTTGTTAGTCATGATAGATATTTTGTAGATAAAATTGCAACTAAACTATTTATATTCAGAGGTGAAAATGGAAAAGTTGAAGAGAGTTTTCAACCTTATACTGAATATTTAGAGTTTGAAAAAGAGATAAAAGAGTTAGAATCTTATGCAAATGAAATAGAAAAATCTCAATCATCTCAAGACAATAGAAAATCTCAACCTAAAAAACAGACAAAACTAAGCTATAAAGATCAAAGAGATTATGATAGCTTACCAAAAGAGATAGAAGAACTAGAACAAAAAATAGAAGAGATAAATATTTGTCTGTCAAATCCTGAGTGTTATGAACAAAAAGGAATAGTGGCGGTTTCTAAAGAGTTAGAAGAAGTTGAAGAAATTTATGAACAAAAAGTCGAAAGATTTTTAGAACTAGAAGAATTAATAGAAAGCTTTAACTCTTAAGAGGATATAATACATAAAAACGAATAAGGAAAAATTTATGAGTTTAAAAGAACAATTAAAAAATGATTTAAAAGATGCTATGAGAGCAAAAAATTTAGTAAAAAGAGACTCTATTAGAGCAATAAATACAATGATTAAACAAATTGAAGTTGACGAAAGAAAAGAGTTAACTGATGAAGATGTATTAAAACTAATTCAAAAAGGTATAAAACAAAGAGAAGAAGCAGCAGAACAATACAAAGAAGCTTCAAGAGATGACTTAGTTGAAAAAGAGTTAGAACAAGTAGAAATTTTTAAAGAGTATTTACCAAAACAATTATCTGATGAAGAGTTAGAAGCTGGAATGAAAGAAATTATTGAGCAAGTTGGTGCACAAACTATGAAAGACATGGGAAAAGTTATGGGTGTAGCAACTAAGAAATTTGCAGGTGTTGCAGACGGAAAAAGAATCAACGAAACAGTTAAAAAAATCTTAGCATAAAACAAAAAAAGGCTTATAATGAAAACAAAAATAAAGAATATTTCTAAAGATACAATAAAAAATCTATTTTCAAAAAATATAAGCCCTACTCCAAATGAGTACCACAAAGAGTTCTGTGCTGTTGCAAAAGAGTATCAATTAGATATAAAAGAGTGTAAACAGTTCAAAGAACTTGTGAGTAGACTAAATAAAGAAGAACAAGCCGAAATAAAATCAAAAAATATCACAACATTTGAAGATTTAATACCTGTATTATTAAATAGAGTTGCAACAAAAAATCTAAAAACATTAACTTCTTTATTTAAAGAGTCTATTACTCCTTCTATTTCAATTGGATTAGATGAAAGATTAGCAAAATTCTCTATAAAAATAGGAAACTCACCTGCTTTACTTTTCGAAGAAGATATTCAAAAAGAGATGCAAGAGTTTATCACTGAAAGATTTGAAGCTGATAAAAAAATAGTTAGAGAAAAAACTGCTGAGATTGCAAAACTTGTAACTTTGATGGGTCAACACTTAAGTGAAGCAATTGCAAGTAGCGGAGAAAGTGGTACAGAAGTTTCTAATATCAAAGATGAAATCAAATCAATTGATTTAAAAGAAAATGGTATAAAAGAGCTTACTAACTTACAAAGTAAACTTATAAATGCTGCTATGTCTATTGAAAATGAGATGACTCAAGTGGGAGAAAAACTATCTTCTGGAAAATCAAAAGTAGAAAAACTTGAAGCAAAGATAAAAAATCTTGAAGAAGAGTTAGATAAATCAAAAAAAGAGAATCTAAAAGATCATCTTACTGGTGTACTTACTAGAAGAGCATATGAATATGAAGCAAAAAAAATAGAGAATAATTTCAATAGAAATAGTACTCAATATGCTATTGTATTTATAGATATTGACCACTTTAAAGCTATAAATGATACATATGGACACGGTGGTGGAGATATGATTTTATCTACATTTGGTAAGATTTTATCAAAATATACAAGAGACTTAGACGTAGTAGGAAGATATGGTGGAGAAGAGTTTATTGTACTTATTCACTTCAATCTTAGAAGAGAATTACTAAAATACTTAAAAAGAATAAAAAGTATAGTAAATGAAAATAACTTTATTTTTGGAAAAAACAAAATCAAAATAACTTTTTCAGCTGGAGTAACTATTAGAAATGACCACACTTCTTATGAAAGTGCACTTCAAAAATCTGATATGTTACTTTACAATGCGAAAGAATCAGGAAGAAATAAAATAGTATTAGAAGACAATACAGTAATTTAAAATTAAGTTTTCATTAAAAAAAGACACTAATTAGACACTTTTATTTATCATATTAATTTTTATTGTGCTAGAATTAAATATCTAAACAATAAAGAGTTAATATGAATAGACCTAGCAGACTTTTTATCAAAATCAGACCTACCATTTCATTTATTTTAATTGCTTGTATTAGTACAGTTATTGTAGTTACACTCTCTTTACAGTACTACTTTTTAAAACAACTAGCTTTTAAAGCAACACAAGATAGTTTTGCAAATATTACACACAAAGTAAAAAGCAAAATCCAAGAGCTTGATAAAACAAGTAATAATATAATAGATGTTTTTGAACTTTATAGTGCTACAACAAAAATAGCAAAAAAATCAGAAAGACATCCTTTATTAAAACTATTTACAACCACAATGAAAAACAATAACTTTATTTATTCACTTTATGTAGGAAATGAAAATAAAGACTTTTATGAAGTAATTGACTTAGATACAGATGCAAATCTAAGAAAAAGATACAATGCCTCACAAAAAGCAAAATGGCTAATACTAAAGATTTATAAAGACTCAACAGGAAAAAGAGTTGAATTTCATGAACATTTAGATAAAAATCTAAATATATTAAAAACAAAAGAAAAGACACCAACTTATGACCCGACAGTTAGACCTTGGTTTATAGCAGCACAAAAAAGTAAAGGAATCATAAAAACACCTCCATACGAATATTCATACTCTGCACTTGGAGCAAAAGGTATAACTTACGCAAAAAAAATACATAACTCAAATGCAGTTTTTTCTATTGATTTACTTCTTAATAATATAGGAAATGTTCTAAAAAAAGAGGCTCATAAAGATGATAAAATTATCTTATTTAAAAGAAATGGTGATATAGATGCTTCAGTAAATTTCAAAGAAAAAATCACAGATTTTAAATATAAAAAGATTTTTGATTTGACTTTAACTGATACAAAAAACAAACACTTTACTTTATGTATTGATGATATCAACTATTATGTATATTACGCAAAAATAAACTCCATTTATAATAACAAAGACTATCTTGCAATCCTTACACCAGTTGATGTAATAATGCAGCCATATTCTGAAAAAATAATGAACTCTTTTTTTATTAGTATTTTGATACTTACTATAACTATTCCATTGATATGGTTATCTACAAAGGTATTAGTAACACCTATTTTAGACTTGATGAAAGAGAACAAAAAAATCATAAATAGAGATTTTACAGATGTAAAAATAATAGATACTCATATAAAAGAGTTACATGATTTATCTGTTTCTTTATCAAATATGTCAATGTCCATCAAAAAATATGAAGAGAAACAAAAAGAGTTAATGGATGCATTTATCAAGATACTTGCAGGGGCAATTGATGCAAAATCAAAATATACAGGTAAACACTGCGAAAGAGTTCCTATTTTAACTATGTTATTAGCAAAAAAAGCACAAGAGTGTGATGAAGGGATTTTCAAAGAGTTTAAGTTTGAAAATGAAGAACAAGAAAGAGAGCTTAGTGTTGCTGCTTGGTTACATGATTGTGGGAAAGTAACAACGCCTGAGTATGTAGTAGATAAAGCAACTAAGCTTGAAACTATTTATAATAGAATACATGAAATAAGAACAAGATTTGAAGTTATTCATAGAGATTTGACTATTAAAATGTATGAAAATATCTTAAATGGTGCAAACGAAGAAGAAGAGAAAAAGACTCTTGAAAAAGAGCATCAAAAACTATTTGAAGAGTTTGCAATAGTTGCAAATGCAAATATCGGTTCAGAGTTTATGGAAGAAGAAGATATAGAAAAAATCAAAGAGATTTCAAAAAGAACATGGACAAGATATTTTGATAACTCTATTGGATTATCAAATGAAGAGGAGAAAAGATATATCAAAACATCTACTCCAATGCAAGAAAATCTACTAGAAGATAAAAAAGAGCATCTAATACAAAGAGATAGGGATATAAATACACTATATGCTAAATATAAGTTCAAACTTGATATTCCAAAATATCAATATAACTTAGGTGAGATTTATAACCTTACAATTCAAAAAGGTACACTAAATCAAGAAGAGAGATTTAAGATAAATGAACATATGATGATGTCTATTATTATGCTTGAAAGACTACCTTTCCCTGAGCATCTTAAAAAAGTTCCTGAATATGCTGGTGGGCATCATGAAACACTAATTGGTACTGGTTATCCAAGAAGATTAAAAAAAGAGGATATGTCAATTCCTGCAAGAATTATGGCAGTTGCAGATATATTTGAAGCACTAACAGCTTCTGATAGACCATATAAAAAAGCAAAAACATTGAGTGAGTCTATTCAAATACTAAGCTTTATGGTAAAAGACAAACATATAGATGAAGATATTTTCAAACTATTTTTAACTTCAAATGCATATTTAGAGTATGCAAAAGAGTATCTAAAAGAGGAGCAAATTGATGAAGTAGATATATCTAAATATATCTAAACTTCATCATTTTTTAATTCACAAGGTTTTGAGAAATAAAAGCCTTGTAGATAATCTACATTTAACTCTTTTAATTTATCATATATCTCTTTACTAGAAACATACTCAGCAATTACTTTTATACCAGCATCATTTGCAAAACCAACTATACTTTTCACAAGCATAAAAGAGACTTTATCTGTTAGTATTTTTTCTATTAGTTCACCATCAATTTTAATAAAATCAGTTTTGATTTGAGCTAAATAAGTAAAGTTAGAGTATCCACTACCAAAGTCATCTATGTAGATTTGATATCCCCATTTTTTTAATCTAAGTATATTCTTTTTAGCCTCTTTATTATTTGTCAAGTCTTCATTTTCAGTGATTTCTATACCTAGTCTATTTGCTAAGTTTTCATGTTTTAAAGACATAGTTTCTAGCATATTTAAAATAGTATCATTTACTATATCTTGTGGGTTTAGGTTTACATTAAGTAAAATACTTTTATTTGTAATAAGTTTTTCAAAACATATTTTCAATACTCTTTTTGAGATATTTCTTAAAATAAAAGTTCCATTTATCACTGGTAGTATTTCATTTGGATATGCTATTGTTCCATCTTTTTTAACTATTCTAAGAAGTGCTTCATATCTAACTGTATCTTGAGTAGAAGTATCTACTATTTTTTGGTAGTGGCAAACTACTCTTTTTTCATCAATTGCTTCTTTTATCTCATTTATTGTTAGTTTGCATTTTTCATTTGAAATATTTTTTTCATTGTATATTTGAATATTATTTCTACCTTTACTTTTTGCACTATAAAGTGCAATATCTGCAAGTTTAAAGGCTTTTGCAAATGTTTTTGATTTGTGTGGTTCTAGGTTTACACCTATTGAAACAGTAATATCAATAGTTTCATTTTCATTTATTTGAAACTTATCTTTTTGGATATTTGTAAAAATTCTTTCGATTACATTTATTGCTGTGTAACTATCTATTCTTTTTGTTTTTGCAAGGATTAAAAACTCTTCTCCACCATATCTTATAACAATATCGTCTTTTTTTCTTGTAGAGTTTAAAATAATTCGACCAATATTTTTTAGTATCTTATCACCAGCATCATGCCCATAAGTATCATTTACTAATTTAAAATAATCAATATCAATAGCAGCAATAATATAATCATCTAAATTTATAAATGACTCATACTCTTGTAAATAATTTCTATTATAAACATTAGTTAGCTTATCAATATATGCTGTTTTCTTTACGCTATTGTATCTTTTTGACTGAATCAATAATACCAGTAAAAATAGAACTAATATAAATAAAGTAGCAATAAGAGAGTCTTTTATCCATGAGATGATTTTATTTATCTCTTTTACTTTTTTTATAGAGAAATCTATTGCAAGAAGTAGCTCTACTTTGTCTTTATTTAAAATAGGAACTAAGTAAGTAATAGATATTTGTTTTAGTAATTTATTTTGAATAATTAAAGGCTGTTTTGTTTTATAAACGTCTACCCATTTTTCATTATCTATGTCAAATTTTTGGTTTAAAAAAGCTTTATTACTTTTTTTTGCACCATCTACTAAAAATCTAAAAACTCCCCTCTTATCTTTATACAATAAATAGGCATATTTTATATTTTGAGTAACAAGTGTCTCTAAATTTGTCTCTATTTTTTTGTGAATTGTGTGGCTTTTAAGTATTTGTGTAGAAAATTGCGATTTTGTAGATAGTGTGCCTTGAATCAAGTCAGCACTGTTTTGGACGATGGACTTAACATCAGCAGTTGAGATTTCAATCATTTCTGATTGTATCTTCTCTTCTAGCTTGATAATACCAAATAATAAAAACGTTAAAAATATTGCGGATAAAAAAGAAAATAAAATTAAATAAAATGAATTCTTTAAAGTACTCAATTAAAATCCTCAATAAATTTTTGATAACTATTTGGTAATGATATATCTTTTGTCATTAATCTATTCTTTATGAAAACTATATTTGGTCTACTTTTGCTCCAGAAAAAGGCACCTACAAAAATATTATTATTTAATAATTTTCTATAATTGTTAGTAAAAAAAATCGCTTTTGAATTTTTGCATTTTGTAATCACATCAAAATCTTTTTTGATATATACAAAATCTGCATCTTGGCAATTTTTACTTAAGACAAATAACTTAGAGTATATTTCACTCTCAACTGAAGTAATTTCAGGAATATATATCTTTATATCATCTTTTTTGTTTATTGATAGATGCGCGATATTTGAAATAATCTTAGATTCAAGTTCTATTGCTTTGTTGTATTTATTTACTAAGAAAGTATACTGCTGTGACATAAGCAATGATGTTAATGATAATAATAGTAATAAAATTCTCATTAGAACACCCACTTCATGCTAAGCATAAAATTTTTCTGTCTATCTTCATATGAGAAGTTACTTCCATCTACTAAACCATCTTGATATAAGCTTTCTGTCGACTTATCTAAAAGGTTTGAACCTCGTAAACTAATAGAAAAATCATCCGTATAATTATATGTAACACCCATATTCAAATCATATGAACTTGGAACATGCGTATCAATATAACTATATGAATTTCTATAAATCACTGAAGTAAAGTAACTAAACTTGCCATGCTCTCCAAAGAACTTAGCATATCCACCTTTACTTGAGTTGTTTAGCTCTTGATTTAACTTAGTTGTATAATAGTTTAAAACAATTTTATTGTTTGCATCTAGTTGATAATCATACTTAAATGTCAAACCTTTTGAGTGTACTTGCTCTTCAATATTTCTAAACCCAACAGGAGTTAAGTATAAAAAGTCTGTAATTCTAACATCATTGAAAATTACTCTAAATTTAGAGTTTTCTGTTGTAAATACTCCTTCAGCAGTATAAACATCATACTTTTGTGAGTTCAAGTCTGTCTTTGTACTCTTATCAGCAAAATCTACACTATAAAATGTAGGTGGTAGAATAGTTCTTGTGTAAAAAGTCTTAAATCCTAAGTTTTCATAAGGTGTATAAATAAACCCTACTCTATAAAGTTTATCTGTTGTATCTTCTACTAAGTCATTTCTTTTGTATTTGTTTATTTTACTATTTACAATGAAAGAGAAGTTATCAAAAACTTTATACTCATTTTCAAAAAATAGTGAATATACTTTTTCTTCGTTGAAACCATTATAAGCATCATCATATTCTGTAACTTGATTTAAGAAGTTTGTTGTTTTTCTACTTTTTACATCATAATCTTTTTTTGAAAAAGATATACCTGTTAGTAAGTTGTTATTTTTGTATTTAAAATCTTTAGTTAAACTTGCATCAATTTTAGTAAACTTTAACTTCTCTTCAAACTTTTGAGGAACAGAGAAAGGTAAACCTGGCCCAAAATCCAAAACAGGAGTCAAAGACAATCCAACCATAGGATTAGGAAGAGCGCTATTTGTCTCTTCGTTTTCTCGATAATTTACATTATAAGATAGTCTTGCTTTTAGTGAATTATCATAAAGGAACTTTCTTGTTATATCAACATAAAAATCTTTTGTATTTATCTTTCCATCATCAGGTACAACATCAGAAGAGATACCCATAAAAACATCTTTTTCTGCTTTTGAATAACCAATATCGATATTTGTTTTATCTTTATTAAGTTGTAAATATCCATAATTTCTTGTTTCGTTATTATCTAGGTCTTGACCTTTGTATTGTTCTGTTTGATGTTTGTTATATTTTCTAAAGTATGCTAAATAAGACCAACCATTTTCAAGTGTTTGAGAGTGCATAAAAGATTCTGCATTTGTACCTGATTTTTCAAGTTCGACATTTAGTTCTGAACCATTTTCTTTGTATGCTTTTTTTGTATATATTCTAATAAAGTAGATTCCAGTGTCATTTCCTAAAGCTAAAGAACTATCACCATAATAAACTTCAATATAGTCAACAAAATCTAAAGGAATATCACCCCAACCTAAAAAAGGAGATTGAGTATAAGGAGAACTAATCTCATGGTCATTTATAAAAAATCTAAAAAATCCACTAACCGTAGTTTTAGAACCAGCTAAAGATAAACTTGAATAACCAAATCTATTTTGGTTATAGTTCATAATAGGTAATTCTTTCAATATATCCCCTAACCTTTTGTATTGCATTAGACGAATATCTTTTTGAGAATAAATAAAAACATGACCTAATTTTTCATCTACTGTTTGTAAAGACTTTTCAGAAGTCTCTTGATATTTTTTTAGCAGATTATCTAATGACTGCGCAAAAATAACATTTGTAAATAAAAAACAGATAAAAAGTAGTTTTTTCATTTAGTGCCTATATAGAATTATATTACTTAATTGGATTATATTATCAAAAAGTGTCTTAATTTTTCTTCCAAATAAGTAGTATAGCAAACTAAAGTCACGCTTAGGTCAAAATTCTTTTATATTATTAACTTTTTTTTCTTATTTTTATATCAAAATACATTATTTTATTATTTTATAAAGAAGTTAAGTAAAATATACTTAGCTTCTTTTTTAAGATTTATAAAATTGCAAGTGCTTTTTCGTAGTCTGGTTCGTGTGATGTATCAGAAACTTGCTCTGTGTAGATTACTTTACCATTTTCATCTATTATTACAACTGCTCTTGAAAGAAGACCTTTCAATAATCCAGAAGTAAAAGTAACTTCATAATCTTTCCCAAAATCAGAACGAAATGATGAAGCCACTATAACATTATCGATTCCCTCAGTAGCACAAAATCTACTCGAAGCAAAAGGCAAATCAGCAGAAACACAAAGTACTTTTACATTTTTATTTTCTGTTGCTCTTTTATTGAACTCTCTTACAGACCTTGCACAAGTTGGTGTATCAATAGATGGAAAGATATTTAAAATAGTTTTTGACCCTTTTAAATCTGCAAGTGAAATTTCACTTAAATCTGTTTTTACTAAAGTAAAATCAGGAGCAGCATCACCCACTTTTGGTAACTCACCAAGAGTTTCGACAAGCTCCCCTTTTCTCATAACTTTTGACATTTTTCATTCCTTTTAAGTCTTATCTTAGTTTGTATTCATAAAGATTTTATAACTTTATTTATTAATATCTAGTTATTTATAATACTATTTTGTTTTTTTAATAATTCCAATCTAAAGATTATTATATTTTCTTCAAAACTTCCAATATCTTCACCATAGCCAAAGTATCAAGTTTACAATACTCTAAAAGTGAACTTCTCATCTTCTCTTTTTCTTCCTCTCTTAGCTTTGATAGATTTGCAAAGGCATTCATAGCTTGGCTTCCATTTTGTACACCTTCTAACTCTTTGTAGGCTTTTTCAAACTCTGGAACTAAGGCAGGTAATACATACTTGATAGAGTAACTTCCTTGCATACTTGGTGTTACATACCATTTCTTTTGGAAAGGTAGCATTAAGTCTTGCATATTTTCATTTATGGCTAGTAAGTGAGGACTTAGATTTGAAAAAAGGTTGGCTAGTCTTTTTATCACACCTTTTTCAAAACTCATATTGTAAGCCAATACTGTAACATCACTTGGGATATCTTCACATAGCCTTTGTGCTAGTTCATATCTACTATCTACACTATCCTCACTCAAATACTCTTTATGGATTAGCGTACCATCAACATATTCTATATGAAGTGAGTATTGAAAAGGGATTTGCTCGAAGGGTTTTATACCTTTGTACTCTGGTATTGCTTGTTGGTAGGTTTCAAAGTCTAAGTGATAGATTGGGTATGTGAGGTTTTCTAAAAAGGCTTTGATATTTTCTTTGTCTATGTAACTTACTTTTGATTTGTAGTTTTCTACTGCTTGAGCTTGATTTGCCGTCATATCAAAATCTTCTGGGATATCTTCTATATTTATAATACCTTGATTGTACAGTTCAACTTGCTTTTTACTTCCTAGATTGAAAATATTAAATATAGAATAATCTGGAATTTGTCTTTGAACTTTCCAACAATAGTTTTTAGCATCACACTCATAAGGTTTGTTACATTGTTTTCCTATATATATATCTGGCTCATTTACTTTATCTTCTAGGTAAGTTTCAAACTCTTTTAATATGCTTGGAATATTTGACTGTAGATTTTGTACTTCACTTGTGACATCAACTATTTTAAATAGTTTGTCTAGTTCTAAACTCTCACCTCTTACATACTCATTGTTTATATGTACTACACTTGCACTTTTTATACTAAAACCTAAGTTTTTAAGTACATAATACTGAATAGATACATCATGAAGATAGATATCTTTTACCTCCGTAGAACTTTTAACCTCATAGATAGATACACCATCATCTTCTACTTTTAAAATATCTACCATAATAAGTATGCCATCGTAATTTAAAGTAGCCTCGTAGATATTTGATACACCCTCTTCTATCCACTCTTTTGTAGTAACTATCATCTCATCATAGTTTGTAGTGTATAGTACTTCTTTTCCATCAGGAAAAAGCTGGCAAGCTAAGTCTCCTACTATATTCCCTGTTTCAAATATAGCTTGGGCTTGCTCATCTGGTGGTGTTAAAACACTTGGTTTGTATTTTTTAAGCCAAAGTGCTTTAGGGCATTGGATGCCTTTTGTGTAGAGGGATTTAGATAGGTTCATTATATTTCCTTTAAAAAAAGTCTTTTTAATTCGGAAATAGGCAGTTCTAAATAATTTTTCTTACAATAACAAGAAGAACATTTTCTCCAATTGAAATAATCTTTTGAAATAATTCCCTTTTCTATAACCTTTTTTAATTCTTCTTTTAATTTTTCACTAAATACTATAGACTCTTTTTCAATTTGAACTAGTGGATCATCAATAATGATTTCTTCTAAATAATCAAATAATATAGGATCTGATGTATTCTTTATCGTAAACATTTTTCTTTGTAATTCATATTTGTCCCAATCTTCTCTTAACTCATCTACACTTTTAAAATACTTATCCTCTTCTGTGTCAGATTCTTTCCAATAAATAGGATTATTTTTAGTAACATATACATCAAATATATCATCTTTTAAAAATTCTATACTAAACTTAAATAAAATAGGACCATAATAATTTTGTCTTGAAAAACGATCATGTAAATCTACTATATCTATAAAAACATCATTCCAAACATCATATTTTTTATCTAGTTCATCAGAAGTCTGTAAAGTCTGAAATAAACCTTTTTTTTCAACTAACCCTCGTGACATCAAACCTTTATTTTCAATAAATGTCAATGATGTAGTTAATGTATTAGCATGAAAAAAATTTTTTATATCTTTTTCTTTTAAAAGTTTATATAATTCTATATTATTTAATTTCACTTATAAATCCTTTATTTTATTGCTGATAATTCTTGAAATTCTTTTATTGCATATTCATCAGTCATACCACTTATAAAATCTATCAATAAACGCCCTCTATAATACCATTCAAGAATTTTAAATTTAAATCCTTTAATGTTTTTCTTATTTAGTTCATCTATAACTTTTTCATAAGAACTGATATGTTTATTTGATAAACGTTTAAAAAGTCTAGATTCAATTGGTGTATCATTTTTTTCACCATTAATTAGACATAAAAATTTTTTATTTGGTAAAGTTAACAATGGTTTATAGCAATCTAATAATCCTCTAATTGAAGAATTACCTTTAAGTTCAAGTAACTCAACTTCATCATCACTAAAAACATGTTTAAATGCAACATTTTTTAATACTTTTAATGCAATATGATATTTACTATTATCTTCTAATAATGCCTTATTAAAATATCCATTATAGATATCCTTATGATTTTCTAAAAAAACCTTTGCTGCATATTGTACAAGTTCATTAACTAACTGTGTTCTAAAATTTATGATAAAAGTATTAACTTTTAATCTTTTTACTTTTTTTGCTTTTTGATAATTTTCTTCTGCTATACACTTAATATATATACCCTTACCTTTATATTCTTCTTTTGAAGCTTCTTGTACAATTATTTCATACAATTTTTTCAAGGATAAAATACCTTTATCAACAGCATCTTCTAAATCTGCTATACCATAAGAAATATCATCTGCAGCTTCCATTATATAAGTGAGAGGAAATCTGTGACCATTTTTCATCTTCAATTCTGTACATACTTCTTGAACAAACTCTTCTTCACTATAATAGAATCCAGGTTTTTTCTTTAAATAACTAAAAGGAGAACTATTATTTGGCTTATTCTCATAAGCAACTCTAGTATATTTTAAAATTGAAGCGATTTGACTATAAGTCAAATTTAAACTTTGTAGATTATGGACTATTCTAACTCCTTGAGCATTTCCCTCAAAATTACATATATCCTTTTCTAGTTTCTTTTTTAATACTTTTACTTCTGGTTCAAGTAAAGAATTTTGTTTTATGTTTAAAGCTTTGTTAAAACATTTTATTCCTTTTGATTTCATCCAAACATTTATTGCTAATTCACCAAAATGACCAAAAGGAGGATTTCCTATATCATGCATTAAACTTGCCATTTCTGAAGTTGAAATAAAGGCTTCTTCTAAGCCTTGCAAATTATATTTTTTAAGCTTATTATTTTTCCTTAACTCTTTAAGAATAGATTTTGAAATATATCTAGCTGTTTGTTGAACTTCTAAGGAATGAGTTAACCTACTTCTAACAGCTGCATTAATTTCTAAAGGGAAAACTTGTGTTTTTTGCTGAAGTCTTCTAACAGCAGGAGAATTCACAATTCTTCCTCTATTACTTTCTGTGGCTAAATCAATATCACTACTAACACTTCTTTGATATTTCCGAGTACAAGTTATTTTTTTTCTATAATCAATCATAAGTTTTCCTTTTTAGATTCTTCTAATTTATCAAATATTCTAATAAATTTATTACATCCCCTACAATTTCCACATGGAATATTCTTTTTATGGCAAGAATGAGCACAAAACAATATAGATTTAGGTATTTTAGATTTTTCTATAAGTTCCATTGCTGTCATATTAATAGCTGGTGCTTCTACTATAATTCCACCTTCTTGAAAAGATATTAATTCACTTATAAGTTTTGTAAATTTATCTGTACCATCTTTAAATTGTTCATCAGGTTTTAAAGAACCAATTAAAATCTTTTTAACTTTAAATTTAAGCAAGTACATTGCAGCAAATGTAATTAAAAGTTGATTTCGATAAGGCCACCAATCACTATGTGGTGCGTATTCATTAGTAGTTAGATTTTTAGACAAATCACCAGATCCTAATTCAGCACAATTAATACTCAATACATAATGTTTTATATTTAATATTTTACATGCATATTCAGCAGCATTAATTTCTGCTTTAGCACAATTTTGACCATAATCAATAGTTAATGCTATATCAGGTTTTTTCCAATATAAAATTGAAATTGAATCCATTCCTCCAGATAAAAGTAAAGCTGTCATTTTGTTCTAGTAACTTCCCAAATTACTTTATATATTGAAGTAGCAAAATCACTTTCTATAATACAACCTGAACCTTCAAACATCGTCATATTGATAGGAGTTTTATTTTCTATAAATATTACGACAGGTATCCCTTTAGAAATAGCATAACCCACTTCAAAAATAGTACCAGGATCATAGTCATTAAGTACTGCATATAAAATATTAGATTCATCTACACCTTTCAAATCTTCTTTTGCTACTGTATCAGACTTTCCATATCCAACATCATGTAAAGGTGAGAAAACATTTGCTCCAAACTTTTCAAGCTGAAACTTTGCTTCTTCTATTAACCAACGATCTGCCATAGTAAAAAAAGGACCTGCTAAATAAATTTTTTTATCAAATTTAGTTTTATCTATTCCTACCTTTTTAAATAAACCTAAATTATTTAAAGATTCTCTTTTTATCTGTAAAACTTGGTCATTACAATATAATGCTGTTGCTAAAGAAGCCTTTTGTGCAGCTGCAGTAGGTTCAATTTTTTCTTTTGCCCATAAATATCCAAATACTGCAACAAAAACATCACCTGAGCCAATTTTAAAAACATTTTCCGTCTCATATGCATCAATATGAAAGTATTTATCATCATGAAATAAATATGCACCAAAAGGACCATCTTTTAAAATTAAAACTTCCAATTGATGTGTTTTTTCAAATAAATCTTTTACAATCAAATCAATATTTTCTTTTTTAGTAAAATTTTTTGCTTCTTCTACATTCATAACAATTGCCAAATGATTAAAAGTAGAACCATTCTCTGTAATCAATGACGGATTATTCTCTGATTGTGGATCATAAATTAAATAATTTGCATTAACTATAGGATTTAGTGACTCCATCATTCCATAGCAAATTACAATATCCTCTTTTATATTCATTTGAACTTGTGTTTCAATAGGATTATTTAGTGTATGTATATTTGGTGCTGATAAAGAATGATAATATTCAAAATTAATCATTTCTGAGGAAAAAAAGGTATTTGTTTTTATTCTAAAGGTCTTTGAAAAATATTTAAATTCTTTTTCTTTTTCTTTATGAACATAAGAATGAAAACATACTTCTGCCCCTAAACTAGATAAAATAGCAGATGCTCTGCCACCAGATCCATAATTATAATCCCATTCAGGATATAAACATAATTCTTTATAGAATCCTCCAATAACATTTATCATAATTAAACCTTATACCATTTCAACAAATACATCAATTGCTGCACCATTAATTTTCATTATTTTAGCAATATATTTATTTCCTTGTTTTATACATTCAATAAGATCAATTACCCAAGGAGGATTTATCCCACCTACCTGATCATTAGACTTATTAACCAATACAATCATATCTTCATCTAACTCCACTTTTAATATTTCACCTATTTTTACTGTAGAAAAATAAGTCATTGTTGGACTTATAACTTTTGTTGACCCTTTTAATTTAGAACAACTTTGAAATGAACCTTCTGATGAACCAATTCCTCCTCCACTAGTTAAACCACCAAGGAAACTACTTCCTCCACCTGTAAATGATCTTCCACTTGAATTACTTCCTGACATTTTCTATCCTTCTATTTGATTTAAACCACTCGGCCCATCACCCTTAGGCTCAATTTTTATCAACAATGAAACTATTATCTCTAGTACTCCAAATACAAAAGCACTTATTTATTATTCTTCTAACTTTACAATTTATTTAGAACATTTAGTAAAGTATATATTTGAAGTTTTGTTAGTTTTTTGATTTTGTAGATTTAATACAGAAGATATTTAATAATACAAAAATAAGAATGATACTTAATATTAACTAAACTATAATATTTCAATTATACTACTATTTACTTATCACTTAGATTGAAAAATAACTTTTTCATATATAATTGTATATTTTATAGTATTCGTGTCACAGTTTGCGTCACAGTTTTTTATATTTTTAAAATATTTATTTTATTCTACTGTTTTTTTAAGTTCTTCATACTCTTGCAAAGTTATTTCACCTTTTGCAAGTCTTTTTTTAAGTATATCAAGTGCAGTTTCTGACCCTTTTGTATTTTCTTTTTTAGAAAAATAAAAAAACAAAAAGCCCATTAGCATAAGACAGAAAATAAACATAAAAAACCCAGGAAACATCGGCATATTTACATATCCATACATTTTATATCCTTTGTTGTATTTATTATCTGTCTATTATAGTACAACTATCTATAATCTACAAGGCTTATGAAAATAATATCCTTGAGAATAATCAATACCCAACTCTTTTACTTTTTTGTATATCTGTTCATTTTCCACAAATTCTGCAATTACTTTGATGTTTTGTTTTTTTGCAAAAAGCACTATTGATTCTACTAGATTTTGGGAAAAAGGATTTGTGATGATATTTTTTATCAAAGAGCCATCGATTTTCAAAAAATCTGGCTGAAATTCAAGAAGTCTTTCAAAGTTAGAGTATCCACTTCCAAAGTCATCTATTGCTATTTTTACATCACCTATCAACTTAGACAAAGAGATAAAGTCTTTTACTATATTTATATCATTTATACTCTCATCTTCTAGTAGTTCAAAAGTAACTCGTCCTTTGAACTCTTCTTGTGAGATAAGTTTTAAAAGTAGATTTTTTATTTCACTGTTTGTTATATCTGAAGCTGAGATATTTATACTCATGTCTTTGTTTGTTGTTCTTAAAGTATTAAAAGAGTTTTTGATAGTCTCTTTTGTGATATTTATATAGTAACCTGTCTTTTTAGATAGCTCCAAAAAGTGAAAAGGTGTTAGTATTTCGTTGTTTCGATTTAGTCTTACTAAAGATTCGTATTTTACTATCTTTTGAGTTTCATTATCTACTATTGCTTGGAAAAAAGACTCAAAGTAACTCTCTTTATTTTCTAGTGCATCTTTTACTAACTGAAGTGTTCTTAATTTACTTTTTGCTTCGATTTGTCTTTTTATATAGAAGTTCTTTGCATAAACTATTGGATTGCTTGTCTTTATGGCATGCTCTATTCCTAAGCTTACATCATCATAAATATTCTCTTTTTTATCTGAGTAACTAAGACAGATTTTTATATCATAAATCATATCTTTAAAAACTATTCCTTTTTCTGAAAAGTTCTGAACTACTTCTCTTAAAAGTGCATTTATCAATCTTATATCAATCTCTTGATTTTTTAGTAGTGCAAAATATCCCTCACCAAGATTATAGACTTTTTTTAGTCCACTTGTTTTTGGAAAATAATCCAGTACTTTTTTAGTAAACTCTTGCTTGAACTCATACATAATTATTTCAGAGTAGAAATCTTTTAGTAAGTCATAATTTATGATTTTTAAAAATATCAAGATAGGATTTTCTATATGTTTCAAGTCATCTAAAAGAAGCCTTTTAGAACTCATGATTTCAGATACATCATGTCTGATACCTATTAGTTCTTTTATGTTTCCATTTATATCTAAAATTGGAGCGATTGTAGCATCTACATAATAAGCATCACCATTTTTCTTTTTATTTTTTATGATGCCTTTGTATGTTTTTTTATCATTTATTGTCTGCCACATATCTTCAAAAACTACTTTTGGTATATCAAAATGCCTCAAAATATTATGGGGTTTAGAAAGAAGTTCATCTTTTGAAAAACCTGATATATTTATAAAGTTTTCATTTGCGTATGTTACGATACCTCTTTTGTTTGTCTTTGTTACGATATCACTTTCATTTAAGACTCTTTTATACTCACTTAGTTCTTTTGATTGGTTTGCTAACTTTTGTATCTGTTTTGAGTGTTTTATATGCAAATCAGCTTTTAGAAGTATCTCTTCATGAATAAATGGCTTCCTAATATAATCAATAGCGCCAGATTTTAAAGCTTTTGTAAAATTATCTTTATTTTCACTTCCAGAAACTACTAAAATAGGTATATCTTTTGTGGCTTTGTTTCTTTTTAGTATCTCAATAAAAGCGATTCCATCTACTTTAGGCATCTCCAAATCAGTAAATATCAAGTCAATTTTTTGCTCTTTTATTATAGTTAGTGCATCTGTTACACTAGAAGCCATAAAAGTATTGTAGTTTTTTACACTAAGCACGTCATTCATCGTATTAAGTATAGATACAGAATCATCTACAACTAATATACTTTTATCACTATTTGTTAAAACAGATTTTATTATTTGGTTTATATTTTTTACCAATGCTCTTTTTGATAAGTTTTTTGAAAAGTGGTCTACTACTTTATGTCTTGAAGTGAAGTTTCTTTTTTTCATATCTTGTTCTGTATCTAAAACTATGATTTTAGTACTATTTGAGGAATAATCAGCAACTTTACTTAAAAACTGCTCTTTTTGTTTTTGGATAAAACACAAATCCAAGATTACAAAGTCATAAATACCACTTTTTATCTCTTTTAAAAAATCTTTTACTCTTGTTGTATGAGTCAAAATATAATCTACTTCTTTTTTCAATTTATCAGATAGATTAAAATCCTCAATTGTCAAAATATTTATTTGCAACTTTTTCGCCTTTAAAAAAGTAAGAAAGCCTAGAAGCTTTCCCACTCACTATCATCTGATTGAGAAGTAATTGGCTCATTTTTTTTAGGTTTGTACTCTTCTTTTTTTACTTCTTTTTTCTTTTGTTTATCTTTATTTTTACTATTTGTTGTAGGTATTTCTATGCTCTCTTTGCCTAAGAATTCTTTAGCACTTGCATCAGATACAATCTCTTTTGCTATTTGGTCAGCTTGCATTGCAACTTCATGAGTTTGAGTAGAAATAGATGCATTTTGTTGTGTTTGTTGGTCTAAGTGTGTTACGGCATCATTGATTTGTGTGATTCCTGTCTCTTGCTCTTTACTTGCATTTGCTATCTCTTGTATCATCTCATTTGAGTTTTCTATATTTTCAAGTAATCGAGTATAACCTTTAATCATCTCATCACTTGCATTTTTTCCCTCATTTGCTTTTTGTGTTGCATTTTCCACAAGATTTTTTATCTCTTTTGCTGCTTCTGCACTTCTTCCTGCAAGATTTCTTACTTCTTGTGCTACAACTGCAAATCCTTTTCCTGCTTCTCCTGCTGTTGCTGCTTCTACTGCTGCGTTTAAAGAAAGGATATTTGTTTGAAATGCTATTTGGTCAATCACTGTAATTGCTTCTTCAATAGAATTTACTTGAGTATTTATTTCATCCATTGCAACTGTTGTTTTAGTTGCTAAGTCTTGTCCCTCTTTTGCTGAGTTTGTAAGTTCAGTTGTAAATGAGCTCATTTTCACTACATTTTCAGAGTTATTTACTATTGTACTTGTTATCTCTTCTAATGCTGCTGCTGTCTCTTCTAAGCTTGCTGCTGCTTCATTTGAGCTTCTATTTAAAATATCTACATTTGAGATAAGATTATCAGATGCTTTATCTAAAGTAACACCAATTGTCAATGAATTTTTTAATAGTCCTGAAATCTCATCAGTTAAGAAGTTTACATTATTTATAAATTCAAGCATATACCCTTCTACATCTTTAGTTGGCACTTTATTTACAAATTTATAGTTACTAAACTCTTTTAATACAACAGAAACTAAGTCCATATTACTTTTGATATTTGCAAGCATTATATTTAATGTATCTCTTAATTGCACAAGCTGAGGATTATTAGCTTCAGTTGTTAACTGAATATCAATATGACCTTTTTTTATCTTATCAACTACATCAACAGCATCACTTACTGCTTTATTATCTTGCTGTATACCTTTGTCAATTTTTTGGATATTTTCATTTATACTATGTCCCATTTTTGCGAACTCATCTTTACCAGTAACATTTAATAATTCTACTGTTTGAGTCTCTCTATTTATATAAGCGAAGAATTTTTTCAATCCTTGCTCAAATTTACCTAGATTTATTATAATATCTCTTGCTATGATAAATAAAACTATCACCATAAAACATATAATTATAGTAGTTAAAACAATTGAGATTATCTCTGTTTCTTTTGTCTCATCTTCTATTTGATTTTTTACAGTTTTTTCTAAGTCTTTTATAGATTTTTCAGTTAGATGAATAGTATTTCTAAGCTCTTTTAAAAGTCCGGATTCTTGATTTAACCCTTTTAGCCTCTCTAACTCACTCAATGACAAAAAGTCTTTTTTATAAGCTATCAAGTCAGTTTTCATCTGTGCATTTGACATACTCATAATTAAACTATCTATTTTTTTAGTAAATCTTGAAATATACTTTTCATCTAATCTTAGCATAAAGTCTTTTTCTTCTTTTCTCAACTCATAAACCAATGCCAATAACTTATAATCACCTGATTTTTTTGCATAATCTTGTACTTTATGTACTGAGTTTCTAAGTTCTCCATATAAACCATCTGTTGGAGTTAGACCTTTTGTAGTATCTAGTTTTACTATTTGTAAAAATAGCTCTTTATATTTTTCTAAAATATTATCAAAAGTTGTAGTATCTTTTGTAGAGATATCAAAATCTCTTAGTATTTTGTTTAGTTTTTCTATTCTTTTATCTGCACTTTTATATACAGATATAAACTCATCTTTGTAAGATAATTTCTTTCTAGCTAAGAAATCCTTCTCAAATTTCCTCAGATCAAGCTGTTCATTTTTTAAATTATTTACTAATTGTTGTGCCTTATTTAAATTATTTATTTGAGACAAACTATACATATCTACTGATAATATGCAAATGATGCCTATTATCACACAAAAACCCAATCCAATAAACTTGCTCTTAATACTCATTTTTTCCTCTTTTGTGCGTTGTGAATACTATTTTTCAATAAATTTTAAAAATTTTTTAAATAATATATTAAAAGAAAAAATTTATTTTGTTCTTAATAAATAATAATAATGGGATATTAAAATATTATTTAATAAGAAAAATCACATCTTTTTTTCTAAAATTAATAATTATTTCTTAAATTTACAATCTAATAATAACTCACCCTTTATAAATAGTAACTTATAAGTGTTTGAGGATTTAAGTTTTTCAAGTTAATATTCCCAGAAAACTTTATAGGTGTGTAAAATTTGCTTGAAGAACAACCAAAAATTTTCTTAGATAAAATAGTTGAGAAAGTAAAAGAAGAGAGAAAAAAAAGAAATATTAGTCAATTAAAATTAGCTTCAATTTTAGATTTCAATTCACCAAACTATGTTGCTAAAATCGAAACTCGAAAACATAATGTCTCTTATAATTTAGTACATTTATGTAAAATTGCAAGAGCATTTGATATGGAAGTTATAGACTTCTTACCTAAAAGGCATAAACTAATAAAATAATTTAATATTTATATTAGTTTCTCTTGCCCTATTCTATATAGGGCAAAATCGTATTTAACTGGATCATTTTTATCGAACTTTTTTAATTTATTGGTTAGCTGTACTACTGATTTTAAGTCATATGTTTTTCTATCAAGAAGTCCTAACTTTTGAGAAACTTTAAAAGTATGTGTATCAAGAGGTATCAATAAATCCTTTTTATCTATCTTATCCCAAAGTCCCAAATCCAAGTTATCATCTCTTACCATCCATCTTAAAAACATATTCCATCTTTTATATGGTGCATTTCCTATATGTTTTATACTATTTTGCTTATCTCTTTTTAATCTACTTGAAACCAAAAAAGTAAATCCTTGCGAGTTATAATTTGCAATTTTGTAAATTTTTTCTATTAAAGTGTCAATTCCTTCTAAAATATTATTTTCTTTTTTGTATCCATCCCAAAATAAATTATTTAAACTATCTATTTGTTTTAGTCTTCTAAAAGTTTTAAAGATTACCTTTATATCATTACTATTCTGAAATCTATAATAATATTTATCAAGTCCTTTGTCTATTTTTTCTTCATTTTCATTTAGTAACTCAAAGTCTAAACTGTCTAAAAATTTGACAATAAGTGAAGCTTTGCCATATCCAAAAAGTGCACAAAGCAAAATTGCATATTCATCTTTATATCTACTTGCAACTAAAAGTGGGTCTGGTTTATCATATGATAATTCAAAATCATTATTTCTGTTACAAACTTCGCTATCTAAGAGCTTTTTTACGTCTTTCATTATACAACCTGAAATTTTTTATTGGTATAATAATAGCAGTAATTCAAAAAAAAGAGTGTTAAATGAAATATAATGAACTAAAACAATTAGTAGAAGAAAGTAGATCAACAAGAAGATTTAAACAAGATTCAAATATAACTCAAGAAGATTTAAAAGAACTTGTTGATGTTGCAAGAATTACATCAAGTGCTAAAAATGCCCAACCTTTAAAATATATATTAGTTACAAACAAACAATTGGTTGAAGCTTTATCACAAGCTACTGAGTGGGCAGCACACTTAGAAAACTGGACACAAAGCAAAGATGAGATGCCAAGTGCTTTTATTTTGATGTTAAATGATACAAATATTGATGGTTTTGCTATGTTTGATGCTGGAGTTAGTTATGAAGCTATTAGTTTAGCTGCAAGTGCTAAAAACCTTGATGTTTGTGCATTAGCTTCAATAGATAGAGAAATCTGTAAAGATTTATTAGAGATTGACTACAAATATGAAGTACTTCTTGCTATTGCAATTGGTGAAGCAAATGAAACTGTAAAAATAGTTGATGTAAAAGATGGTGATACAGAATACTTTAGAGATGAACAAGACCAACATTGTGTTCCTAAAAGAGCACTAGATGAAGTAATCTTAGGAACTAATGAATGAAGAACATCTTGATTACAGGATGTTCTTCAGGTATTGGATTTGAAAGTGCAAGGGTTCTAAAAGAATCTGGCTTTAAAGTATACGCAACAGCAAGAAAGAAAAAAGATGTAAAAAGACTAAGAGAACTTGGTTTTATATCTTATAAACTGGATGTAACAAGTTCAAAAAACATAAAAAAAGTTCTTGACAAAATCATACAAGAAGATATGAAACTTGATGCTGTTTTTAATAATGCAGGATATGGACAACCAGGTGCGGTTGAAGATATCTCTACTGATGCATTAAGACAACAGTTTGAAACTAATCTATTTGGTTTACATGAAGTTACTACTCAAGCTATGAAAATATTTAGAAGACAAGGTTATGGAAAACTAATTCAACATAGTTCTGTACTTGGAATAATATCTTTAAAATTTAGAGGACCATATAATGCAAGTAAATATGCAATAGAAGGTCTATGCGATACTTTAAGACAAGAGTTAATAGGAAGTAATATCTATCTTAGTGTAATAAACACAGGGCCTGTTACTTCAAAATTTAGAGAAAATGCTCTTGCAAAATTTAGAGAAAATATAGATATAGAAAATAGCTTTTTCAAAGCTACATATATAAATGAAGTGAAAAAAAGATTAGAATCTACTGATGACTCAAAAGCACCATTTAATTTACCACCTAGTTCAGTTGCAAATGTTGCACTTGAAATAATGAACTCAAAAAAACCAAAGCCAAGATATTATGTGACAAAAGCTACTTATATTTTAGGATTTGCAAAAAGAGTTTTAAGTACTGCTTTATTAGATAAGTTATTAAATAGAATTTAAAAGAGAATAAAATTCTCTTTTAATTTTTTGTTAGAAATGGTTTCCCATAAAATCTAACTGTAATAGCTAAAATAACAATAGCTATTGGAAGTAAGATACTAGCAGAGTATCCAAGTGCTGCTGGAATATATCCAAATACAATAGAAATAACACCTACAAATAATGCATATGGTAACTGAGTTGAGATGTGATCCATATGGTCACAACTTGATCCCATAGATGAAAGAATAGATGTATCAGAAATTGGTGAACAATGATCACCAAAAATTGCACCTGTTAAAACAGCCCCAATATTTAAGATAATATAATCATTTAAAGCAGTTGCTTCTAAACCTGTATTTAATCCAATTGCATTTGCTAAAGGAATTGTTAAAGGCATTAAAATACCCATTGTTCCATATGAAGTACCAGTTGAAAAAGATATAACTGAACCAAATATAAAAATAACAGATGGAAGAACAAATTGTGGTGTAGAATCAGAAAGTAGTGATACTAAATAAACAGAAGTTCCAACTTCTTTAATTACAGAAGATATAGACCAAGCAAGAATTAAAATTACTGCTGTAATAACTAAAGCTTTTACCCCATGAACCCAAGTTTCTAAAGCTTCAGATAGATTAAATATCTTTTGTTGCATACCCATAGCAATTGCTACAATTGAAGCAAATAATGCAGCTTCAAAAAGTACGATAGAAGCATCAGCTCCACCAAAACAATCTCTAATTGATGCAAAAGAATAAGGATTTGCTTGAACTGCTTTTAAAGCTTCACCTTCTAAAGCATGTAATCCATTAAAATAAAATCCTAAAAATGAAACAATAATTAAAACAACAATAGGAATAATTGCATTCCAAATAGAGTACTCTACATTTTTCTTAGGAGCCATTGCTGAAGACTCTTGATTTAAGTGCTCTTCTTCTTGTTTTTTATGTCTTGTAACTTTTCCTGTACTTGCAGCTCTTACTGCTGCTTTATGCATAGGTCCAAACTCTCTTAAGAAGTATGCTGTAAAAAATACAAATGCTAACATAAGAATATTATAGAATCTATAAGGAATAGTCTCAACAAATATTGCATAAGCATTAATATCTGGTTGACCAATCATCGAATACGCATCTTTGATTAATGAGATTTCATACCCTATCCATGTAGAGATAAGTGCAATACCTGCAATTGGAGCAGCTGTTGCATCAATAACAAATGCTAATTTTTCTCTTGCGATTTTTAATTTATCAGTAACTGGTCTCATAATTGGACCAATAATTAAAGAGTTTGCATAGTCATCAAAGAAGATAAAAAATCCCATTAACCAAGTATAAATCTGTGCACTTGCAGGAGTTTTTGCTTTAGTTGCAAGTTTTTGTGCGATTGCTCTTGGCCCACCCATTTTTGTAATAACTGCGATTAAACCACCAATTGTTAATACTTGTAAGATAATTCCGGCATTCCATGAGTCAGCCATAGAACCAATCATTTTTCCAACCATATCAACAAAACCACTTACTAATGCGTTGAATATATTTGTATCAACTACATTTACCATAAACGTTCCTGTAAAAATCCCAATAAATAAAGAGAAAATTACATTTCTAGTTATAAATGCAAGAATAATAGCAACTGCTGGTGGCAGTAAGGTGAAAGCCCCGAATAATTCTGCATTTTGTTTATTATCTGCCATTAGCATTATTGGTAAAAGAACTAATAGCAACAAACTACTTGTCAATTTCTTCAAATTTAAGTCTCCATGTAAAATTTCACAATTTTAACATAAAAATGATTTGATAATGATTTATAGATTGCTTAAATAATAGCATATTAAGCTATTTTTTAGTTAGTTTAGTGCCTCTTTTGTATTGGCAATTTGTTGTAAATAATCAGAGATTTGAATCAAACAAAAAGTAACTAAAAATATAAATAATCCAGGAAAGAAACTAACCCACCAAGCTATATCAATTACAGCTTTTCCATCACTTAAAAGACTTCCCCAAGACATATCAGGAGGATTTATACCAAGTCCTAAAAAAGATAGACCAGATTCTGCTAAGATAGCTCCACCTACTCCAAAAGTAAAAGATATTAAAAATATCGGAGCAAGAAGTGGTGCAAAATATTTAAAAATAATTTTAGTATTTGAAACATTTGCAAGTTTTAGTATTTTGATAAAAGGTTTGTTTGAAATAGCAAAACTTTCACTTCTAATAAGTCTTGCCATACTCATCCAACCTGTAATAGAAATCACCACAATTAAGACAATTGCAGAAGCTTGAATATAAGATACTAAAGCTAATAAAAGAAAAAAAGTAGGAAAAGTCAAAAACAAATCAATCAAAACTACAATAGATTTATCAATTGTACCTTTAAAATATCCAGCTGTTATTCCTATAAAAAGACCAATAAAAGAAGTAATACTTGCAGATAAAAGTCCTATTATTAAAGATGTTTGTCCACCTAATAAAACCCTTGCTAAAACATCTCTTCCAAGTCTATCTGTACCTAAAAGATGAGAGAAAGAAGGTGAAGATAATATCTCATTTGGATTTAGTTCAAATGCAGATACCGTGTAAAAAAAAGGCAATATAAATATAGTAATAAAAATAGCTACTAATATATATATTGCGACTTTAAACATCTTTATTTTTCTTCTTTTACATAGTAAGATAGAGAACTTTTTCCAAACTTCTTAGTTTTTTTAAGTTGAAATTTTCCTAATGTTTCTGGCATAGATAAACTACTTACATGTTCAAATGTAATCATGTAGATATTATCATTTTCTATTTGTCTTACTATCTCAAAAGATTTTTCATATACTTCTTCCATACCATCTCTATAATCAAAAGGTGGGTCTATGTATACAACTATTTCATCGTTTGAATTTTTTAAACTATTTAAAATAGAAGGCAACTGAACAAATGTATCACCATACATTGTTTGACAACTATTTGCATCTATTGCTTTGCAGTTTTTAACTAAGATATTATAAGAGTTTTTATCTATTTCTACAAAGTATGCTCTTTTTACACCTCTACTTACAGCTTCAAGTCCGATACTTCCACTTCCAGCAAAAGCTTCAACAAAAATTTTGTCTATTAAATCAAATTGTAAAACATTAAAAAATGACTCTTTTAATCTAGACTTTGAACTTCTTGTCACATCAAGTGATGGTAGTTCTAACTTTTTACCTTTATATTTACCTGCAATTATATGTGTTGTTAGTGTATTGTTGTTATTATTTTTCATCAAACTATATTTACTTTCTATTTTATTTTATTTGAAATTATATTTACAATAATGTTAAAGATTAGTTAATAATCATTGAAATTATATTTAGTAGTTAATTATTTTAGAATATTTTAGTTTTGTAAAATTTGCAAGATAGAAAAACTATCTTGCATAACTTTCAGCTCTTAACTCTCTGATAACATTTACTTTAATCTCACCAGGGTATTGAACTTTTTCTTCTATCTCTTGTGCAATTTCATTTGCAAGTAATACAGCCTCATCATCATTTACTAATTCAGCTTTTACAATTACTCTTACTTCTCTACCAGCATTAATTGCAAAGGCATTTACAACACCTGTTTTACTTGTAGAGATATTTTCAACCTCTTCTACTCTTTTTAAGAAGCTTTCAAGAACTTCTCTTCTTGCACCTGGTCTTGCTGCACTTAAAGCATCAGCGGCACAAACAGCAGCACTCTCTACATTTATTGGCTCTTCATGTCCATGGTGTGCATAGATTGCATTTATTACTGTTTCATCTTCATCATAACGTTTACACATCTCTGCACCTAAATGTACATGAGAACCTGGCATATCATGAGTAAGTGCTTTTCCAATATCATGTAACAATCCTGCACGTCTTGCTAGTATTGGATCTCCATCCATTTGAGCAGCTAATAATCCAGCCAAGTTTGCAACTTCTAATGTATGTTTTAAAGCATTTTGACCATATGAAGCTCTATATCTTAATCTACCAACAAGTTTAACTAATTCAGGATGCATAGAACCAATACCAAGTTCTAAGATAACATCTTCACCCTCTTTTTGAATATTTTTATCAAACTCATGTTTTACTTTTTTGTAAATCTCTTCAATTCTTGCAGGTTGAATTCTTCCATCCTCAAGTAATTCAGCTATTGTTTTTGTAGCAATAGCACGTCTGTAAAGATTGAAAGAAGAGATAGTTATAGTATTTGGTGTATCATCAATAATAATATCAACCCCTAATAACATCTCTAAGGCTTTGATATTTCTTCCTTCTTTACCAATAATTTTACCTTTAGTCTCTTCATCACTTAAAGGTATATTATTTATCAATCTTTCTGCGGCAAATTCACCTGCATATCTTGTAACTGCTTGAGATAACATATTGTTTACCTCTTCTTTTGCATTTACTTCTGCAGCTTTATATTTTTTTCTAAAGATTGATGCAATTTGAGCTCTACTATCCTCTTTTACTTTTTCTAGCATTAACTCTTTTGCTTCTTCAATTGTAAGACCTGAAGCATTTTCTAAAACTTTAATTGCTTTAGTGATTTTGTCATCATATGTTTTTTGTTGTTTTTTCAGACCTTGTTGAATTGTCGTGATTTTTTTATTTTTTTCAATAATTTCATCTTTTTGCTCTTGGATAGTTCTCAATTCATTTTCAAGATGTTTATTTAACTCTTTTTCTTTTCTTTCTATCTTGAAAGCCATCTCATCATACTCTTTTTTAGCTGCTCGGAACTCTTTGTCATAATCTCTTTTTGCTTTAACTTGAGCATCTTTTAGTATTACTTCTGCTTCGTGTTCAATAACTTTTGCTTTCGCTTTTGCTTGCTCTATTAATATATCAAACTTAGCACTGTAAAATTTCTTAACAATCAAAACACTAATCAAAGCAGTAAGTAATGCCGTAACAATACCCACAACTATTGATTCCATCATTATTATCTCCATATTCAAAACCTTAATGTGTAATTATATAATCAGCTTGAATATCGTAATCATTAGATAATATTTCGGGCGTTTTACAAAGTTTAAGTTGAGTAAAAACAATACAAGGTTTATAATTTAACCTATAAAAAAACCTATCATACATTCCTTTTCCAAAACCAATTCTCTTGCATAGTCCATCAATACCAACAACAGGTACAATAGCTACGTCAATTTTTTTCCCTTTAAACAGGGAATTATTTGGCTCTTTGATACCAAATTTTTTTGTTTTTAATGGTAATCGATACTTAACTACTTTGAAGCTATCGTCCACCATGTAAGGAACATAAACATCGACTTTCTCTCTTCTTAGTATGTTTATCAATGGTTTTACGTCCACTTCCATCCCCATTGGAACATATAAAAGTACGGTTTTTGCTCTATAATTCTTGATAAATGTATATAATTTTCTTACTATTTTTTTATTTTTATAAATCTTTGAAAAACGACTCTCAAATTCTAATCTTTTAATACACGATTTTCTAAAATCACTTTTGTGACTATTTTCCATATTTAAGCCTTACTTAGGTAAAATTCTTACCCAGCAAAATATTTTACCAAAAGGAATTAAAATGCAGTTTAAGAAAATATCATTTCTTGCAATTTTATCAATAGTTTTACTCACAGGTTGTGGTGATTCTAAGAAGAAAGAAGATGGTAAAGTTAAAGCTGAAGTAAAAACGCAATTCCAATTAAATGATACAAATGGAACAGTAATAAATATAAAAAAAGATAGTGATAAAATTATTGTAAATGAGTATAAAGATAAAATAATTTTATTAGATTTTTTTACAACTTGGTGTGAACCGTGTCAAGCAGAGATACCACAATTAAACAACTTGCAATCAAAATATGCAGATAATTTTAAAATAATTTCTATTGCAATGGCACAAAAAGATGGAACACTACCAACAACTGAAGCTTTAAAAGAATACAAAGAAAAATATAATATCAATTATCAAGTAGCAAATGGCGAAGAGGTATTAGAATTATCTAAAAATTTAGGTGGAATAAAAACTATTCCTACTATTATGCTAGTTGATACAAAAGGTAACATAAAAGAGACATACATTGGTGTTGTACCTGAAGAGATGTTAGAGATTGATATAAAAAAAGCACTTGGGAATAAATAATGTTTAGTTTTTTTAAGAAGAAAAAAGAAGAAAAAAAAGAAGAAGAACTTCCTTTAGTTGAAGAGCAACAAGAAGAGATATCTTCTACACCGGTTCAAGAAGAAATAGTAGAAGAACCAAAAGAGCAAGAAGTAGAAGAGATAAAAGATGAAGTTGTAGAGCAAAAAGAAGAACCAACAGAAAAAAGAGGTTTCTTTTCTAAAGCTTTAGAAAAAACTTTTGCAAATATTAAAACTATTGTTCCTCATAGAAAAGAGAAAATTAGTTTTGATGATGTTGAAGAACTTTTAATCGAAGCAGATATGGAGTATGAAATCATAGAAAAAGCTATGGATGGATTACCTGAAATGATTACAAGAAAACAGTTAAGACACAGACTTGTAATGCTTTTTGAACATGCACCAGATGTTGACTTATCTAATTTACCAAAACCTTTTGTTAGATTAATTATTGGGGTAAATGGAGCAGGAAAAACTACAACTATTGCAAAACTTGCTACAAGAGAAAAAAGAAATAACAAATCAGTTATTTTAGGTGCTGGTGATACATTTAGAGCAGCAGCAATTGAACAACTTTCTACTTGGGCAGATAAAATTGATGTTCCAATTATCAAAACAAAACAAGGACATGATCCAAGTGCAGTTGCATACGATACAATTTCTTCAGCAGTTGCAAGAGGTATTGATAATGTTATTATTGATACAGCAGGAAGATTACAAACACAAACAAACTTAAACAACGAATTGAAAAAAATTGTAAGAGTTTGTTCAAAAGCTATGCCAGATTCACCTCATCAAAAGTTACTAATTATTGATGGGACTCAAGGAAATAGTGCAATTGCTCAAGCAAAAGCATTTAATGAAATGGTTCATGTTGATGGAATTATAGTTACTAAACTTGATGGAACAGCAAAAGGTGGAGCACTTTTTTCTATTTCTAATCAACTTGAATTACCAATTTTCTACGTTGGTGTAGGAGAAAAACAAGACGACTTAATTGAGTTTAGTCCTGATGAATTTGTTGATAGTTTATTAGACGAAATATATACTCAAGAATAATCTTAAACTAAAAAGAGGTGATTATTGTCCAAAACAAATAAATATCTATTTATTATCACAATAATCACTATCTTTTCAATCTGTTTAGTTTTTTATATCTTATCTACTTTAAATAGTAGTGACAAACAACTAGACAGATTGGAAAATGCACTTACAACTACAAAAAATCTAATCGAAGAACAAAAAAGATATACTCTATCTTTATCAATTTTATTATCAAAAGATAAAGAGCTAATCAATAGTTTTATTAACAAAAATAGAAAACAGAGTTTTGATATAGTAAATACAAAAATAAAAACACTTAAAGCTTTTCAAAATAGTAATTTTGAAGTACAAATTCATAACAAAGATTTATCAACATACCTTAGAAATTGGGATTTTAGTATCAAAGATATAAAACTTGCTTCTTTTAGAGAAGGTTTAGTAAAAGTAAAAAATAGTAAAAAACCTCTTGTTTCTATCGAACTTGGCAAAAGACTAAATATTAAAGCAATTTCACCAATTATTAAAAATGAAGAGTTTATTGGTTCTATTGAAACTATTGTTGATTTTAAATATATTTCACAATATTTAGAAAACAAAGGCTTTAAACTTTTTATTTTATTAGATAAAAAGTATTTAAATATTGCAACAGATTTAAAACAAAATGAAAAACTAAAAGATTATCTTTTAGTAAATAAAGCAAATATTAGTGATTTAAAAGATTTAAATTTAGAAGATATGAAAGATTATGGATATATGTCAAATAGCAAATACTCTTTTGTCTATTTTTCTTATTATGATTTAAATAATAATCCTTTAGGATATATTCTTACAGCTATTGAAAATGAAGAACAAGTAAATTTAAATAACTCATTTGAATACAATATAATAAATAAAAATCAAAAGGTACAAATAAAATGAAGCTTTTATTATTAGAAGATGATTATGATTACAAAATATCAATAAAAGAGTACCTTGAATCACTTGATTATGAGATTGATGATTTTGATAATGGAGAAGATGCACTTCACGCAATTTATGAAAACAACTACCAAATATTGATTTTAGATATTAGAGTTCCAAAAATAAATGGATATGAACTTGTAAAGATAATAAGAGAAGATAATATCTCAACTCCAGTTATTTATATAACTTCTCTAACTGATATAAACAATCTTAGTTTAGGATATGAACTTGGATGCAATGATTATATAAAAAAGCCCTTTTCACCTAAAGAGTTAAAATATAGAATAGAACAACTAATCAAACTTTTTTATACAAAAGAGAATAACAAAAAAGTAGAACTACTTCCAAGTTTTTCTTATGATATTATAAAAAAACAGCTATTTAACCAAGAAAAAGAGATACTTTTAACAAAAAAAGAGAATGAAGTAATATTTACTTTAGTTTCAAATAAAAATAGTTTTGTAAGTATTGAAAATCTAAGAAGTGAAGTTTGGAATGATAAATATATTTGTGAAGCAGATATTAGAGTTTGTATAAAAAAAATAAGAGATAAAACCTCAAAAGATTTTATAAAAAATCAAAGAGGAGTAGGATATAAAATTGATAGAAAAGAGTAAAAATTTTATATTAAAAATATCACTATTTTATACTTTGATATTTATTATATTTATAGCAATACCCACATATTTTTATACAAAACTTGAACTAAAAAGTTATATAAATGAACAAAATAGGCAAATAGCAGAGTATGCCCAAAACTTCCAAAAACAGATTTATGATTTTTCATTATCTTCAAATAAAACTTTTAATTTTCCAAAATCTTTTAAATATGAGATTAGCTTATTATCAAAAAATAGAAAAATAATCTTTGAATCAAAATTACAAAAGAAAATGCAAAAAAATTTAAGCTATGAAATAACTCTATCAAAAAATAGACTTGATGCACAATACTTAATAATAAACAAAGAGATTTCATATACTCAAATATATTTAAAGAGTCTAATTTTATGTTTATTTGTTGCATTATTTATGTTTATTTCCATCTATTTTTTAATCAAAGCTAGTATTGAGCCTTTTAAAAAAGCAAATGAGTATTTAGATGCTTTTTTCAATGATGCAATGCATGAATTAAAAACACCTTTAGGAATAATTCAACTAAATTTAGAAATTTTAGATGAAAAACAACCAAAAACAAAAGAGATATGTCGTAGTGTAAATGCAGTAAAAAATCTATTTTTAGTGTATGAAGATATAGAGTATCTAATAAAACAAAAAAGTGTAAAATACAATAAAGAAGAAATAGACTTTTCAAACTTCTTAAATCAAAGGTTAGATCAATTTGATAGTTTATTAAACCCTAAAAACTTAATGTTTAATCTAAATATAGAAGATAATTTATCTTTATTTATAAATAGAACACATCTACAAAGAGTTATAGATAATACTCTTTCAAATGCAATAAAATACTCATTTAAAGATACAAAAATATCTGTAAATTTATCTTTGGATACACAACAAAATATAGTTTTTAGTGTACATAACTTCTCAAATAAAATAGAAAATAAAAAAACAATATTTGATAGATACTATAAAGAGAATCACATAAAAGGTGGATTTGGAATAGGTTTAAATATTGTAAAAAATATCTGCAATTATAATAATATCAAGATTGAAGTAGACTCAAATAGTGAAACTGGAACTACATTTAAATATACTTTCTTAAAATAGTCTTAATTAACAAGTTTAAAAATAAACACAAAATTTACTTTCATTTTATATAATAATTCCAAAGAACAAGGAGTTAAAAAATGAGACTATTACTTTCTACACTAGCAGTTTCATCAATGTTATTTGCAGCTGATATTCCACTACCTACTAAATATCCAAGTGGTCAATTAGGTGAGATGGTTAAACTTGGTGAAGCAATAATGAATGAGACAGATACACATCCTTTAACAAAAGATTATGTAGGCAATAAACTAAAATGTAAAAGTTGTCACTTAATTGGAGATAGTGGAAAACCAGGAACAACAAAAACAATTGGAACATTTATAGGAACAGCAACATCTTTTCCTGCATTTTCAAAAAGAGAAAAAACTGTTCAAACACTACAAGATAGAATCAACAACTGTTTTATGAGAAGTATGAATGGTGTAAGACCAATAGTTGATACAAAAGCATCAATTGCAATGGCAACTTATATTACTTGGCTTTCAACTGGTCATAAAATAAATATGAATGAAGACAGACCATGTAGTCCACTTACAAGTGAAAAATGGACAGCAAAACAGAAAAAATTTGCAGCGATACAAAGAAAAGCAACACATAAAAACTATTTAGCTGGTAAAGAAATTTACCAAAACCAATGTGCTTCATGTCATGGTATGAATGGTGAAGGAATTGCTACATTTCCACCTTTATGGGGAAAAGATAAAGCAGGAAATTGGTTAAGTTACAATACAGGTGCTGGAATGAGTAAATTAAATAAAGCTCCAGCATGGATTCAAGAAAATATGCCTTTAGGTCAAGGTGGAACTTTAAGTGACCAACAAGCAGCTGATGTAGCACTATTTGTTGATGCACAAGAAAGAGCAGATTTTGATTTGAAAAAAGGTTTACTACCTAAAGAAAAAATGGGTTATTATAATTCAAAAGTACATGAAGAAAAACATTCAGTAGAATCAAACTTCAAAGCTTTTGGTCTAGATTTACAAAAAATAAAAACAGGTAAATAAAATAAAATTTATTTACCATAGAAGAAATTTCTAATCTCTTCAATACATCCTTCAAAATTAGTAAAAGAGTGATTGCCACCCTCTTTTACTATACTTTTTGCATTTGGCAGTTTTTCTAAAGCCTCTTTATAATCTAAAACTTCATCACCTTTTTGTAATAAAACTAGAAAATTTTCTTGATTTTTTATAGTAGTAACTTCAAAGTTTTTTAAACTATTTAGATGATTTTCATTGCACTCAAAAGTAGATAAATCATAGTAATTTGTAGCAGTTCCTACTTTACTTAGTGTCTTATATGGGTAAATAGCTGGATTTATTAAAACAGCTTTTAAATTATATTTATTTGCTAAGTAAATACTATAAAATCCACCCAAAGAAGAACCCATAAGATATATATTTTCATTGTATTTTTTTAAAAGTAATATTAACTGTTCTAAAGTATCTATTGCTAAAGTTGGAACATTTGATAAAGAAGGTAGAATTATCTCATCTTTAAACTCTTCTCTTAAAATTGTAGCTTTTCCACCAAAACCACTACTTCCAAAACCATGAATATAAATTATCATACTTTGACCTTTTGTTTTATTTTTGTATCTTTTTGTATTAAAAAAGTAGCTATTGTTGATATAATAATCCCAGGAATTACTACTAATTCAATCGCTTTATTATCTAAAACTAGAAGCAATAGTGCAACTGCAACTGGATTTAAGTAAATAAATGACATAACTTTACTAGGGCCTAAAACAACTGTACTTCTTTGATAAAAATATATAGTTAAAATTGTTGCACCAATAATTAAATAAAGCATATCATATATTAGTTTACCTTGAATTAAATTCCAATCTAAACTTTTATTGAAAATCAATAGCCCTATTCCCATCCAAATAGCTCCACCAATTAATGTACAAAAAACAATTACAATAGGAATATCATCTTTTCTATGCAATAGCTTTAAACAAATAGAGTAAAAACACATAGATATTGAACCTAAAATAAATATATAATCACCGCTATTTAAAGAGAAGTTCATAAGTAAAGAAATATCAGCTTTAAATATAACCCAAATTGTTCCAATAAGACCAACAATATAAACAATAAGTTTTTTAAAACTTATATGGTCTTTGAAAATAAAAAATGCCAAAATAGCTGTAATTAAAGGAACTAACGTATATAAAGTTGCCGTATTTAAAGCTGTTGTTGTTTTTAAAGCTTCAAACATTCCCATAAAATATAAAGAGTAAAAAAGACTTATAATCATCGCTCTTGGAAGTGTAGATAATACTTTGTTTTTATATTTTGATTTACTTAAAATCAATGGCAATAAAATCAATATAGCACCTATAAATCTAAGAAAAGTTAACGATATTGGATTTACTACTTTTGCTAAATCTATTGAGGCAATAAACGAACCAGCAACTAAAAATGTTGCAAGTAAAACATATATATTTGCTTGTAATTTTGAAATATTCAAACTCTCAGTCCTTTTAAATTTTTTGAAAGTTTATAGAATAAAAGATTTTTTGTCATTTACATATGTTGAGAAAACAATATATTAGTTATTATTATAATATATTGTTTGTTGTAGATTAAAAGTATTATCCATTTCTGTTTCTAATTCATCAGCAAAATAGATTATATAGTTTCCACTCTCTTTAAAAATAGTATCTTTTACTTCTTGTGAATCTCTCCATGTGATACCTTTTAAATCTTTCATATTTAATTCTAATACTTTTAAAGATTTAAATTTTTCTTGAGGAAAAAGTTGAATACCTTGAGATACATCTTGTAATATAAACCACTCATCTGATGGTGTTTTTATCGCAAAATTATTTGGCAGTACTTTTGGTAGATTTATTTTTAATATGTTATTTTTTAAAGCAGATTTGTCCACTTCTAATTCTTCTGAAGAAGAGTGAAGAAAAGAAAACCCAACAAAAACTATCACTAATAAGGCAATAAACTTAATTTTTTTCATTTTTAATTCCGTAATAAAATAATCAAGCAACTTTAACATAAAATAGTTTTAATTTGCTACTAGATTGTCATCTTTTAATTATTAATATTCAAAATAATAATATTTATAACAATTTGAAATATTTTTAAATAATTTTTTATAATTTAGATAAAATAATAAAAAGAAATTAAATTATTTTTCAATAGAATTCATTACTGTTTTAGGAGAATAAATGGCAAAGAAAAAAAAGACTCTTTTTGAGTGCCAACATTGTGGAGAACAATCTACAAAATGGCTAGGTAAATGTCCAAACTGTGGAGGTTGGGATAGTTTCATAGAATTAAATCAAGAGCAACAAGAGATAATAAAACAAACAGCTAAAGTAGTAAACACTACCTCAAAAGCTACACCAATAACACAAATACAACAAGATGACGTTTCTAGGTTTTCTTCAAATAATGATGAATTTGATTTAGTTTTAGGTGGAGGAATTGTTCCTGGAAGTTTAACACTTATTGGTGGAAGTCCAGGAGTTGGGAAATCAACTCTACTTTTAAAAGTAGCTGGAAGTATTGCAAGTTCTGGTAAAAAAGTTTTATATGTATCTGGTGAAGAGAGTGCTGGACAAATTAAACTAAGAGCAAATAGACTTGAAGCAAATAATGACAACTTATATCTTCTAAGTGAAATTAAACTAGAAGAAGTAATGGATGAACTATTAAGACAAGATTATGAAGTTTGTATTATTGACTCTATACAAACTATATATTCAAGTAATTTAACTTCTGCTCCTGGTTCTGTATCTCAAGTAAGAGAGATAACTTTTGAGCTAATGAGAAAAGCAAAAGATAGTGAAATTGCTATGTTTATTATTGGGCATATTACAAAAGATGGAAGTATTGCAGGACCTAGAGTATTAGAACATATGGTTGATACAGTTTTATACTTTGAGGGAGAAGCTAGTAAAGAAATACGTATGCTAAGAGGTTTCAAAAATAGATTTGGTTCAACTTCTGAAATAGGTATATTTGAGATGACAAATGAAGGACTTGTAAGTGCAAAAGATATTGCATCTAAATTTTTCGATAAATCAAAACCACAAAGTGGTTCTGCTTTAACTGTATCTATGGAAGGAAGTCGTGCATTAATTTTAGAAGTTCAAGCATTAGTTACAGAAAGTACATACCCTAATCCTAAAAGAAGTGCGACAGGATTTGATGTAAATAGATTAAATATGCTTTTAGCACTACTTGAAAAGAAAATTGATTTGCCTTTAAATCATTATGATGTATTTGTAAATATTAGTGGGGGAATTAGAATAAAAGAGAGTTCTGCTGATTTGGCAGTAATTGCTAGTATAATCAGTTCTTTTAGAGACAGACCATTATCTAAAGAATCAGCATTTATCGGTGAAGTATCACTAACAGGTGAGATAAAAGATGTATATTCTCTTGATATGAGATTAAAAGAAGCACAAGCACAAGGTATAAAAAAAGTAATTTGTGCACAAAAACCAAACATAAAACTAGACTTGAAAATATATCCAGTTGAAGAAGTTCCTAAAATGATAGAACTATTCTAAAACTATATTAAAGTTATTTAGGTAAGATTTCACAAAAAATTGGGGATTCTTGATGATAGAACTAGACAATCAAGTAAATTTAGATATTGACATTGCGCTAATTGAAGAGATATCTAATAGTTTAACATCTAAAGATATTGAGCTTATTATTACAAATAATGAGAGCATAAGAGAACTAAATAAAGAACACAGAAACAAAGATAAAGCAACTGATGTTCTTAGTTTTCCTTTAGAGTTTGATATGCCAAATATGCCTTTAGGTTCAATTGTAATTTCAAAAGATTTTGTAGAAGATAAAGCAAAAGAGTATAACCACTCAATACAAAATGAATTTACACTTCTTTTTATACATGGATTGCTTCATCTACTTGGTTATGACCATGAAGTTGATAATGGTGAGCATAGACAAAAAGAAGAAGAACTAATCACAACATATAAACTACCTGATAGCTTAATAATAAGGAACTCATAAATGGATTTTGTAATATTTATAATATCAATGTCTGCTTTGATTTATGGTGCTGAATTTATTATTCAACAAAGTGAAAAAATTGCACTACACTACAATATATCTCATTTTGTAATTGGTGCAACTTTAGTTGCAGTTGGAACAAGTCTTCCAGAAATGGCAGTTTCTATGTCTGCTTCTATAAAAGGTAGTGGAGATATTGCAGTTGCAAATGTAATTGGTAGTACTATTTTTAATATTGCATTAGTTTTAGGATGTGTATTTTTAATAGCAAAAAAAGTAAATCCAACAAGAGATTTATTTGCAAAAGATTCTGCTTGGTCACTTTTTCCTATTTTAATATTTATTTTAATGTCAATAGATGGAAAATTAAATGAAGTAGATGGTATTTTATTTCTATTTTTGATGGGTGGATATTTACTATTTTTAATAAACTCAAATCAAGTAGAAGAGATTGATGAAGAGCTTGCAAAAGAGAGATTTGCTTGGGGTAAAACACTACTTTTATTAGCTATTGGTTTTGTATTTGTTGTAGTTGGAGCTGATTTTGCAATTGATAGTGCTTCAAATATAGCAAGAACTTTTGGAGTTAGTGAATGGGTAATTGGACTATTTCTTATCGCATTTGGTACAAGTTTACCTGAATTAACTATATCTATTAAATCAGCTATGAAAAATAATGCAGACTTAGCAATTGGGAACATTATAGGTTCAAATGTAGCTAACTTTACTATGGTTTTAGGAGTAAGTTCAATTATAAATGATTTAAAAGTTGATTTGAGTGCAAACTTCTTTGATATAGCAGCTGCATTTATAGTTTCTTTAATGCTAGTATTTATAACTGCAAATAAACTTTATAATAAATCTGCTGGAATTGCTTTATTGGTGGTATTAGGATTAGTGATACAAAATAGCTTAGCTTAAAAGGCTAAACTATTTTGCGCAGTGTGGACAAAGTCCTGTAAAAACAACACTAGATTGTTTTATAGTATAATTTTTTAAAGTTGTCGCTTCTTCTACTAAAGATGAAACGTCTAATTCTAGATCTTCTATTCTCCCACAAGATGAACAAACTAAATGAGAATGCTCTTCTTTAACTAATTCATAAACTGATTTTGAATTTGGTATTTTAACTTCATTTAAAAATACTTTTTCTATCATCGCATTAACGTTTTTATAAATTGTAGCTAGAGAAATAGATGGGAATTTAGCTAAAAGCTTTTTATACAAATCATCAATATTCATATGACCATTCATATATAACTCTTCAACTATTGCAACTCTTTGTGGTGTCACTTTTAAATTATACTCTTTTAACAAAGTTGTATAGTTCATCATATTTATCTACCTTTCCTTTCGTGAAATAATACTATATATATCTTTTATTTTCCCACTTTTTTAATTATTCTAAGTTTATTTAAATAAAATAAAAAGTTTTCTAAGGATAAATAAGTATCAACGGAAAATAATTTTCCTTTAAGTTTCAATTTACTACAATTATCAAAAGAAAAAAATTATCCTTTAGTACAAGAGATTAAGTTTTAAGTTTTCTTGAAATATAATCATTAAAAGGTGATTTTCATCAAATATAAATAATAGGAACAATCATGAGACAATACGAATCATATAGATGTAATAAATGTGGAAATGTAGTTGAAGTTCAATCAGTTGGTGGAGGAGAACTTCACTGTTGTGGTGAAAAAATGGAGATGATTACAGAAAATTTAACAGCTGTAAATCTAATGAAAGCCTTCGCTGGTGAATCAATGGCAAGAAATAAGTATGAATACTATGCAAAAGTTGCGCAAAAAGAAGGATATAGAGATATTGCTGAACATTTTCAAAGAGCAGCAAATAATGAGAAAAAACATGCTAACTTAGAACTAAGAGCATACAATGAGATGCTAAAAGGTAAAGAGTTAGGTGATACTGTTGAAAATCTAATTGATGCAATTGCTGGTGAAAGCTATGAAAATGAAACAATGTATCCTGATTTTGCAAAAATTGCTAAAGATGATGGAAATAGAAAAATTTCTAAAATGCTTGAATTAATCGGTCAAATTGAGATTGAGCACGAGAATATGTATAAATCACTTCTTGAAAGATTACAAAGTGGTAAAGAGTATGAAAGTGAAGATGAAGAGGAAGAGTGGATTTGTGAAGTATGTGGACATGTACATAGAGGTAAAAAACCACCAAAAGCCTGTCCTGTATGTAAACACCCTCAAGAATACTTCTCAAGACAAAATACAAAAAAATAGTAAAGTAAAGATTTTTTCTTTACTTTACATATACTAATTAATAGAAACATCAATGAAAAAAACAATAATCTTTTTAATTTTAATATACTCTTTTTTATTTTCAAAAGAGTTTACAGTAGCCTCTTATAATGTAGAGAACTTCTTTGATTTAAATTATGATAAAACTGAATATAAAGAGTTTATTCCAAATGCTTCACACTGGAATAAAAAAGCTTATAAAACAAAACTTTCAAATGTACTCAAAGTTTTAGATGATTTAAATGCTGATGTTATTGCACTACAAGAGATAGAATCAAAAAAAGTAGTTGAAGAGTTAATAAAAAATCTTCCTCAATATAAATATTATGATTTTATAAAATATAATAATAGTAGTGTTGGCGTTGCAATATTAAGTAAAATAGAAATAGTTAATAATAAGCAAATCAATGTAAGATTTCAAGATAAAACATTTAGACCAATTCTTGAAACAACACTTATTTTAGATGGTATAAAATTTAAAGTATTTAATAATCACTGGCCATCAAAAAGATCAAAAGAGAGATATAGAGTAAAATATGCTTACGAACTACTAAATAGACTAAAACAACTTCCTTTGGATATGGACTATATTATAGTAGGTGATTTAAACTCGAATTATAATGAAAATCAAACACTTTACTCAAATAAAAGACTAAATGATACTTTACATATAACTGGAATAAATGATATATTAAATACAACGATAAACAACAACTTTGTATCAAAAGGCATGATAAAAGATAAAGAGTACTTACACTATAACTTGTGGCTTGAACTAGCCTATAATGATAGATATTCATATATATTTAAATCAAATAATTCAACACCGGATAATATGATAATTCCTGCAAGTTTATTTGATAATAAAAATATCTCATATAAAAATAATAGTTTTAATGTATTTAAACCAAAATACTTAATAAACAATAGAAAAATAAATAGATGGAATATGAGAAAACAAGATGGATTTTCAGACCATTTACCAATATATGCAACTTTTACTACAAGTAAAGTAGATAAAAGTAGTATAAAAAAAGAGTTATCTTCTATAAAAAGTCTATATGAAGTTACACAAATAAATGAGCCATTTTTACTAAAAGATGCAGTTGTAATATACAAAGATAAAAATAGTGCTATTATAAAACAAAAAAACAATAGAGCTATATTTATTTATAATGCAAAAGATTTGCAACTAAATGCTTCATATGATTTAAAAGTGTTTTCAATAAAAGAGTTTTATGGATTAAAAGAGATTGATAAATATAAAGTAGAAAAAGTAAATAAAAAGCTAGATAATATAGATAGTTTATATATCAATAAATTTGAAGATTTTTCTAATTTAAACTTACAAAATGAAGTAATAAAAGATTTAGTTTTTGAATATAAAAACAACTACTTATATTATGAAAATAGTAAAATCAGAGTCTATTTTAAAAATAAAAATTTAATTCCTAAAAAAAGCTCTAAACTTTTAATAAAAAAAGCTCAAATAGGTTATTTTAAAAAATCACCTCAAATTGTGATATACAATAAAGATGATTTTAAAATATTAGACTAAGAGTTTTTTGCTCTTTGTATATCATTTGTATATTTATATTCAATAAAATGATATACATTTGAGCCTTTATTTTTTGATAAAAACATAAACATTTCAAATATTCTAAACCCTACTCTAAAAAATCCAGTAAAAGGCAATAAATATGCTAAAAGAGTTAATTGCTTATGATAAGGGTAATACTTATCAAACTCTTTTTTTAGCTCTTCTAGTGCTAAACTTTGTTCTCTTAATCTTTGTGAATCATTGGTTTTTATAACCATTACTACTACTAAAATATTTACAAAAAACATAAATATATTTGCTAACCATCCTAAAATAAATATCTCTTCGTAACTCAAAATATATTATCCTTAAAAAAATTTTATTATTATACTAAAAAATTATTGAACCTCTAAAGCAATAATTGGATAATATATCAAAATGTTAATTAAATCAATTTTTACAAATAGTAGTGGTATTTTATTTTCAAGAATATTAGGTTTTATAAGAGACCTTTTAACAGCATCAATCTTAGGTGCAAATATTTATAGTGATATATTTTTTGTAGCCTTTAAACTTCCCAATCTTTTTAGACGTATTTTTGCAGAAGGTGCATTTACCCAAGCATTTATTCCAGCATATGCAAAAGCAAAATTTAAAATTAGATTTTCTTCAATTATTTTTTTACAATTAATTGGTTTTTTGATTGTTTTGTCTTTGTTTGTAACTTTTTTTTCAAACTTAATTACAAAAGCTATTGCACTAGGATTTGATGAAAAGACAATAAAACTTGCAGCACCTTTAGTTGCAATAAACTTTTACTATTTACCTTTGATATTTATAGTTACTTTTATGGCTGCACTTTTACAATATAAAAATCATTTTGCAACAACTGCTTTTTCTACTGCACTTTTAAACTTAGCATTAATTGCAGCACTTTTAATATCAAAAAATTTAGATAAATACGAAATAACTTATTATCTATCATATAGTGTTTTAGTTGGTGGATTATTGCAAGTATTGGTACATATTTTAGCTATAAAAAAGAAAAATCTATTAAAAATATTTACTTTTAAAAAACATGAGAAAAAAGAAGAAAATAGATTTTATAAAAGTTTTTTAGGTGCTACAATAGGAAGTTCTACTGCACATATCTCTGCTTTTTTAGATACTTGGCTTGCTTCATTTTTAGTTAGTGGCTCAATCTCATATTTATATTATGCAAATAGAGTATTTCAACTTCCTTTAGCACTATTTGCAATAGCAACATCAACTGCTTTATTTCCCATGATTGCAAAAGCTATTAAAAACAAAGATGAAAAAAGAGCTTTATATTTATTAAGAAAATCAACTATTATTTTATTTGGTTTGCTTTTTGTAGCAACTTTAATAGGAATTGTTTTTAATGATTTTATTATCTGGCTTTTATTTGAAAGAGGTGCTTTTAATTCAACTGATACACAAAATACTGCGCTTATTTTAACTATGTATTTAATTGGTCTTGTACCATTTGGTATTGCAAAAATTTTTTCATTATGGTTATATTCACATGAAAAACAATTCATTGCAGCTAAAATTTCGATGAAAGCGTTAGCCTTTAACATTATTTTTTCTTTGGCACTTATTATGCCTTATAAAGCAGCTGGACTTGCCCTTGCTAGCACGCTTAGTGGATTTATACTATTTTATTTAACTATTAAAGAATTTGGATTAATTAAATTCTTCAATCTTTTTAAAAACTAATCTTTGGTATAATTTGCGTTTTGAAACTTTAAAATAGGATTTTTATGAAAGAATTTTTTAAACAATATGTTCCATATTATAAAGATTATAAATTAAAATTTTTCTATGCATTCATTGGTATGGCACTAGCAGCAGGTGGAACGGCTGGTTCTGCATATGTTGTAAAACCTTTACTTGATGAGATATTCATAGCCAAAAATTTAACTATGCTTTACACTATTCCAGCACTTGTAATTGGATTATATTTTGCAAAAGGATTTGGAAAATATATCCAATCTTATTATATTTCTTATATTGGTCAAGATATTATTAGAAAAGTTAGAGATAATTTATTAAGACATACACTAACTTTAGATATGGAGTTTTTCCAGAAAAAACATGGTGGAGAGTTAATATCAAGAATAACCAATGATATTAATAAAATCCAATCTGCTGTTTCAAGTCAAATTGCAGAATTTTCAAAAGAGGCTCTAACTGTATTTGCTTTAATTTTTGTAACTATTTATCAAAGTGGTGAACTTGCTTTTTATGGTCTTGTTATTATGCCACTTGCAATTATTCCTTTATCTAAACTTGCTAAAAAAATGAAAAAATTATCTTATGCTTCACAAGAGAGTATTTCTGATATTACTACACATTTAAATGAAGTTTTTAATAATATAGAGATAATTAAAGCTAACTCAACAGAGAAACTTGAAACTGATAAATTTGAAAAACATAATAAACACTTTTTTAATATCTCAATTAAAGCAGTTAAAACAAATGAACTTGTATCACCAGTAATGGAAACTTTAGGAGCATTTGCTATTGCTATTGTTATTGTACTTGGTGGTACAAAAGTAATTAATGGTGATTTAACAGTGGGAGAGTTTTTCTCTTTTATGACAGCACTATTTATGCTTTATACACCTATCAAAAAAATCTCATCTTTATATAATAAAATGCAATCTGCACTTGCAGCAAATGATAGAATCAATTCATTACTAGCAGTAAAAAGTTCTATTCCTTCAGGTCATTTAATTATAGATGAAGAGATAAATGAAATTTCTTTTAAAGATGTGTCTTTAAAATATGATGAAGTTCCAGCTTTAAATAATATCTCACTAAAAGTAAAAAAAGGTGAAACACTTGCATTAGTTGGTGATAGTGGTGGAGGTAAATCTTCACTTGTAAATCTTATTATTAGATTTTATGAAACTAATGATGGAACTATTACTTTTAATGATGATAATATAAAAGATATTAATATTGAATCTTTAAGAAATAGTGTATCAATCGTAACGCAAAGAGTATATATTTTTAATGATACAGTATGTGAAAATATCGCTTATGGTCAAGAAATTGATGAAGATAGAATCATAAAAGCATTAAAACAAGCCCATGCATACAATTTTGTTAGTGAAATGGAAAATGGAATTCACACAAAATTAGATGAGTTTGGTACAAACTTAAGTGGTGGACAAAGACAAAGAATAGCAATTGCTAGAGCATTATATAAAAATCCACAAATTCTAATTTTAGATGAAGCTACATCTGCACTTGATAATGAGAGTGAATCTATCATCTCTGAAGTAATTGATGAAATCAGTAAAGATAAGATTACATTTATTATTGCTCATAGATTAAGTACAGTAAAACATGCAACAAATATAGCCGTATTTAAAAAAGGTGAAATTGTGTGTATTGGAAACGAAAAACAACTTAAAAAAGATTGTGAAGAGTATAAAAGACTACACAATCTAGCGAATATTTAACAACCCTATTCTTAAATAGAGTTGTTAAAACAAATTTTTAATATATTTTAGATAAAATAATAAAATTTATTAAAAGGCAAAGTATTGTTTAACTATAAAAATTTAAAAAAGCTACTATTTTTATTTCAACCAGAGACAGCACATAATCTTGCAGAGATAGCACTAAGAGTATTACCAAAAATCACAATACTTAATAATTATTTAACAAAAAGAAATTTTGTTGATGATGATAAACTAACTCAAGAGATATTTGGTGTAAAATTTTTAAATCCAGTTGGACTAGCAGCTGGTTTTGATAAAAATTCAACTATGGTAAAAGCTATGCCAGCTTTAGGATTTGGATATACAGAAATTGGAACAATGACTCCAAGACCTCAAGATGGAAATCCTAAACCTAGAATGTTTAGATATCCTTCAAGAAACTCTGTTCAAAATGCGATGGGTTTTAATAATGAAGGTTCACATGCAGTTTGGAAAAATTTAAATAAAGTTTATCCAAATGTATTACCAATTGGTGTAAATATTGGTAAAAATAAAACAACACCAAAAGAGTATGCTTTAAGTGATTATAAGATGCTTATTAAAAAATTTAAAGATACTGCAGATTATTTAGCAATAAATATCTCAAGTCCAAATACACCAAATCTTAGAGATTTACAAAATGAAGAGTTTATTACATCTTTATTTCAAATGGCAAAAGAGATAACAGATAAGCCAATATTATTAAAAATTGCTCCAGATATGAATGCACAAATGGCGATAGAACTATGTAAAACTGCTGTTGATGCAGGAGCTGCTGGTATTATTGCAACAAATACAACAATAGATTATGACTTAATTCCGGGTTGTAAAGACTTTGGTGGATTAAGTGGAGAAGTATTAACTGAAAAATCTTATTTATTATTTAAAGAGATTGCTAAAGAATTATATGGTAAAACAGTACTTATTTCTGTAGGTGGGGTAAGTAATGCACAAGAAGCATATAGAAGAATAAAAGCTGGTGCAAGTTTAGTTCAATCATATACAGGAATGATTTTTGAAGGACCTTCTATGGTAAAAAGCATAAATGAAGGTTTACTTGAATTAATGAAACAAGATGGATATAACAATATCAGTGAAGCAATTGGAGCTGATTTAAAAGACTAAAGGTGAAAAAATGTTTTTCATAAATATTTTAAAAAGAGTTAAATATCTTTTATTTTTCACTATTTTTGTGGGGGAATTAATGAGTAGCAGTCTACCAAAATATTATACTAAAACTTTAGAAAATGGATTACAAATCGTAGCTATTCCTATGGATAATGGTTCAAATGTTATCTCTACTGACATCTTCTATGATGTGGGTAGTAAAGATGAAAAAATGGGTAAAAGTGGTATTGCACATATGCTTGAACACCTTAACTTCAAATCATCAAAGAACCTAAAAGCTGGTGAATTTGATGAAATTGTAAAAGGTTTTGGTGGAGTAAATAATGCAAGTACTAGTTTTGACTTTACTCATTATTATATAAAATCAAGTTCTAAAAACATGGCTAAATCTTTAGAACTTTTTGCAGAACTTATGCAAAATCTTACTTTAAAAGATGAAGAGTTTCAACCAGAAAGAGATGTTGTAGCAGAAGAGAGAAGATGGAGAACAGATAATAATCCTATGGGTTATATGCAATTTAGACTATTTAACAATGCATATATTTATCATCCATACCACTGGACTCCTATTGGTTTTATGAGTGACATCAAAAACTGGTCTATTGAAGATATAAGAGATTTTCATAGTACTTTTTATCAACCAAAAAACGCAGTTGTAGTAGTTGCAGGTGATATTAAAAAAGAAGATGTATTTGCTCAAACAGAAAAATACTTTAAAAATATAGAAAATAAAAAAGATATTGTAAGACAAAGTTATACAGTTGAACCAAAACAAGATGGTGCAAAAAGAGTAGTTGTAAATAGAGACACTCAAGTAGAGATGTTGACAATTGCTTACCATATACCAAATTATGAAGATAAAGACCAAGTTGCACTAAGTGCACTTAGCGAACTTTTAAGTTCAGGTAAAAGTTCACTTCTACAAAAAATATTAGTAGATGAAAAGAAACTTGTAAATTCTGTTTATGCTTATAATATAGAATTAAAAGACCCTGGATTATTTCTATTTTCAGCAGTTTGCAACGAAGGGGTTAAAGCAAAAGATGTTGAAAAAGAGATATTAAAAATAATTAAGCTTGTGAAAGATGGAGATGTTTCTAAAAAAGATATTGATAAAATAAAAATCAATACAAAAGCAGATTTTATTTTTTCACTTGAAAGCTCAACATCTGTAGCTTCTATTTTAGGTAGCTACTTTATAAGAGGAAATATTAAGCCTCTGTTTGAGTATGAAAGTGACTTAGATAAGCTTAAAAAAGAAGACATTATAAATGTAGCGAAAAAATATCTTACAAAAGATAATTCAACTACAGTTATTTTGAAAAAACAAAAATAATAATTACACTAAATAAAAATCGCAATTTAATAAAGGATAAATTAATGGAGAATATCATTGGTGCAATGACCGCACTTATTACACCGTTCAAAAATGGACAAGTTGACACAGAAAAATATGAGTCACTTATCAAAAGACAAATAGATCAAGGTATGGATGTTGTTGTTCCTGTTGGAACTACTGGGGAGAGTGCAACATTATCACACGAAGAACATAGATTATGTATCGAAATAGCAGTAGCTACTTGTAAGAACACTGGTGTAAAAGTATTAGCAGGTGCGGGTTCAAATGCAACACATGAAGCAGTAGGAATTGCAAAACACGCTCAAAAAGTTGGTGCAGATGGACTTTTATCTGTTGCTCCATATTATAATAAACCAACTCAAGAGGGTCTTTATCAACACTACAAAACAATAGCTAGCTCTGTTGAAATTCCTTTTATGTTATATAACGTACCAGGTAGAACTGGAGTTGATATTGAAGCAGATACTGCCATTAGATTATTTGATGAAGTATCAAATATATTTGCTATTAAAGAAGCAACAGGTTCTTTAGAAAGATCAATAGAATTAAGTTCTAAAAGACCTGAATTTTGTGTAATCTCTGGTGATGATGCTATTGATTATCCAATGCTTGCAAATGGTGGTAAAGGAATTATATCAGTTACAGCTAATTTACTACCAAATTATAAAAGTAAATTAGTACATAGCGTTTTTGATAAAGATTTCGATACTGCAAAAAAAATAAATGATGAACTATACGCTATAAATAAAGCTCTATTTTTAGAGAGTAATCCTGTACCTATTAAAGCAGCAATGTATATTGTTGGATTAATTGATACATTAGAGTATAGATTACCATTAACACCTCCTTCAAAGGAGACTATGAAAATTTTAGAAGAAGTTATTAAAGGATATGAGGTAATAAAATAATGAATGAATTTATGAATGGGAAGACATTAGTTATTTCAGGTGGGACTAAAGGAATTGGAAAAGCTTGTGTTTACAAATTTGCACAAGAGGGAGTAAATATTGCATTTACTTACAATTCAAATGAACAAGTTGCACTTGATATAGTTAATGATGTTGAGTCAAAATTTGGAGTAAAATGTAGATGTTACTCTTTAAATATTCTAGAACCAGAAAACTACAAAGAGTTATTTGAAGAGATTGATAAAGACTTTGATAGAGTTGATTTCTTTATTTCAAATGCTATGATTTATGGTAGAGCAGTAGTTGGTGGTTATGGAAAATTTATGAAACTTAGACCTAGAGGATTAAATAACATTTATACTGCAACTGTAAATGCTTTTGTTTGTGGTGCACAACAAGCTGCAAAAAGAATGCAAAAAGTTGGTGGTGGAGCAATTGTTAGTTTAAGTAGTACAGGAAATCTTGTATATATTGAAAACTATGCAGGTCATGGTACTAATAAAGCAGCAGTTGAAGCTATGGTTAGATATGCAGCATCAGAACTTGGAGAGATGGGAATTCGAGTAAATGCTGTAAGTGGTGGTCCAATTGATACAGATGCATTAAAAGCATTTACAAACTATGAAGAAGTTAGGGATAAAACAGCTGAGTTATCACCATTAAATAGAATGGGACAGCCAACTGATTTAGCAAGTGCATGTTACTTTTTATGTACGCAAGAGGCTTCATGGGTAACTGGACATACACTTATCGTAGATGGTGGGACTACGTTTAAATAATAGATGTTAAATTTACCAAATATATTAGCGCTTTTTAGAATAGCATTAGCCCCACTAATGCTATGGTTTTTATTAGATAGAGATAACTTTATTTTCTCGTCTTGGCATACTTCTTGGCTTGATTATTTCGCTGGACTTATTTTTGTTATTGCTTCAGTTACTGACTTTTTTGATGGATATATTGCTAGAAAATGGAATCAAATGACAAAACTAGGTGCAATTATAGATCCTCTTGCTGATAAGATGTTAATGCTTGCAGGTTTTTTAGGACTTATGATGATAGATAGAGCTTCTGCTTGGGCAGTATTTTTAATACTTTCAAGGGAGTTTTTCATTACTGGTCTTAGAGTTGTTGCTGCTGATGAAGGAAGAAATGTTGCTGCTACTATGGCAGGAAAAATCAAAACAGTTGTTCAAATGATTGCAATAGGTTTTCTAATTATGAATTGGCCTTTTGCTACGCAACTATTGTGGCTTGCAGTAATACTTACACTTTACTCTGGTTATGAGTATTTAAGAGATTATTATAAAGATTAATTGGAGTTTATATTGGGTACTATTACTTTTTTAATTGTTTTATCAATTTTAGTTTTTATTCATGAATTAGGACACTTTTTAGCTGCACGTTATTTTGGTGTAAAAGTTCATGTTTTTTCTATTGGTTTTGGAAAAAAACTTTTCTCTAAATATTATAGAGGTACAGAGTGGCAATTTGCTTTAGTTCCACTTGGTGGCTACGTAAAGATGAAAGGTCAAGATGATACAAAACCAGGTCTTGTTGAAGAAGGTAATGACTCTTATAATAATAAAAAGCCTTGGCAAAGAATAATTATACTATTTGCTGGGCCTTTTGCTAATTTTATTTTAGCTGCTGTTTTATACTTTACAATAGCAATACTTGGAGCAACTTCACTTTCACCTACAATAGGAAATATTATAGAAAATTCTCCAGCACAAGAAGCTGGATTAAAAGTAAATGATAAAATTTTAAGAATTAATAATACTGAAATACAAACATGGAAACAAATAGGTGAGACAATTACACAAACAAAAGGTGCACTTCAAATCTATGTTCAAAGAGATAACAAAGTACAAACTTTTGTAATTAGACCACATATTAGTGATTCTGAAAATGTATTTAGAGAAAAAATCAAAAAAAGAATGATAGGAATAGCTCCTGCACCTAAAGTAGTAACTATTAATTACTCTCCTATTGATGCAATCTCTTTTGCATATGATAGAACAGTAGAGTCTTCAAAAATGATTTTTCTTGGAGTTCAAAAACTTATACAAGGTATTATTCCAAGTAGTGAAATAGGTGGAGTAATAACTATTGGTAAAGTAATCTCAGATGCAAGTCAATCAAGTTTTATTGCTTTACTTTCAATCACAGCTTTAATCTCTGTTAACTTAGGAGTTTTAAATCTTCTTCCAATTCCAGCATTAGATGGTGGACATATTATGTTTAATATTTATGAAATAATTACAAGAAGAAAACCAAGTGATAGAGTATTTATGTATTTAACTATTGCTGGTTGGATTATACTGGGTTCTTTAATGTTACTTGGTATTTATAATGATATAAATAGAATATTTTTAAAAGGATAATACAACAATTAACTACAATTATATATTCCTATTTTTTAAACTTATTTTAGATAAAAGTAGGGATTTAGTTAAAAAGATGTAATTGTAGGTACTTCAAAGGAAATAATAAAACCTTATAAAATTAAACTTATGTCTGGAGATAAACCTAATCTATATCTTATAAAAAAATGAAGATAGATATTCAAATAAAAATTACAATAAAACTACATATTAGTCTAAAAGCTTTTTTCTTACTTTCTAATCCGACATATAAAGAGTTCTGAACTATAATCAAGTAGATCAAGTGTACTAATTCATGAAGAGAAGACAACATACTCTATAGACTTTTTTACTGGTTCAAATTTAAGATTAATAAATTTCTTGTCATAGATACAACTACTCTAGATAGTCTAACATTTGTCTAATTTTGAAATCATTAATATTTTGTTTTGTAATTTTATTAAACTCTAAAAAAATATTATAGAAATAAAAAGTTACTTTTTTAGAATACCGATTATATATTAACTTTTTTATAATCAAGCTTATTTTAACATATACTTCAAAATAAGCTTGTTGAAGTTTTAATTCATTTTGTTATTTAACTAAAAAAGATTATTTTTCAGTTGCAATATGAAAAAACAGAGAAATAAAGGAATCATAATTAATCGTATTTTCTTTTTTCTACAAAGTTTTTATATTTTCTTAAAAACTATCTATATTAGCAATATTCTTAATTTTATATAAATAAAAGTAATTACTTATAGAATTTTAATTTCTTCTTCTACTTTTAATATTTCATTTTTATTTTTAGTATAAATATCAAAATATTCTTCCATATCTTCTCGTATTTCAGATGGAGTCATAATTACCATTTTTGGGAACCATCTTCTACATAACATTATAATTACATCTTTGTGTGTAATTTTATACGATACTTTAAGCCACCCATTATTCAATTCTTCTAAAATCTTTTGCGACCTTAAAAATTTTTTTTGTAAAAAATATTTTTTTATACTTGGGTCTATAGCAACTACAACCTCAAAAGGCTCTACTTTATACGCATCTAAAACAGGTGTTTGAGATTTAGTTATAAATATATCTGCTTCTACTTCTTTATTAAAAGTTTTTATATCAAGTTTGATTTTTGATATAAACCCTAATCTTAATATTCTAAAGCCATTATTCTCTAAATGGTTTTTTGATAAAGTTGCTAGGCTCCAATTACCTTTGCTATATATCATTTTTAACGGTTTTATATCTTTTAAAACCTCATTCTCATAAATAATTTGACAATATCTATGATTTTTTATTGCAGTTATCAATAGTTCAAATATTTTATAATCAATTTGATTTTCAGTAGGAGTTCCTTTTATCAAAAAAACTTGGGCTAATTCTTTTTTAATTTTTGCATCAATTTTTTTATATTCTGGTGGTAATATTTCAGAAAAGCCAGGATTAATTATATGTAATAAATCTACTAATTTTTCCATTTCAATTTTTTCTTCTAGATTTGGTAGTAGAACGCTATTTAAGGAATCTTTATTAATAGAAGTGTAACCTCCTTTGACAGTTTTTTCAATAGAATGTTCTCCAAAAAATTCTTTTATTTCTTCAAAATACCTTCTAACTGTTCTTGGTGATATATCATTTTGAATTGCATAGTCATTGATTATTATTTCATGTCCCATTGCTAATTCTTTTAATAAATCTAAAACTTCTAAAATTTTTCTACTCATTTGTAAATTGTCCAATTATTTAGTATAGCTATTTTATCAAAATAGCTATACATTTTAAAGAATTTATTAAATTTTACCAAAGACCAATAAATTTCCACCAAATACTACCTATTCCAACCCAAACAACTATATTTATAAGAGATGCAAAAAAACCTATTTTCCACCATCTATTTTGGTCTACATAACCTGCTCCAAATATAATAGGTGCTGGTGCGCCTCCATAATGTGTAATACACATACAAATATTTGACATAAAAGCAAATGACATAGCAACTAAAAACGCTGGAGCACCTGCTGCAAATGCAACTGCACAAAATGCTGCATACATTGCCGTAATATGGGCTGTAAGACTTGCAAATGCATAGTGAGCATAAACATAAACAATAAGTAAAATTCCTAATGCATAAAGCCAAGGTATACCAGCTACACTATCACCCATAGATGTAGCAAACCATTTAATAAATCCTAATTTAGATAAAAAACCAGCCATTGTAACTAAGGTTCCCATCCAAACTAAAGTATCCCAGGCACCTTTTTCTTCTATAACATCTTTCCATGTTAAAACTTTAGTAATAACCATTATACTTACTGCTAGCATTGCAACTTGTACTGTTCCTAATCCCAAAAGAGATTTTCCAAATATCCACATAGTTAATGCAAAAAGGAAAACTCCAAATACAACTTTTTCCCCGTAAGTAATAGGTCCCATTTCTTTTAAAGCTTCTTTTGCAAGTTGTTTTCCTTCTGGAAATTTTTTTATTGCAGGAGGATTTACTTTATAAATAAAATAAGGAATTATAACTAATGATATAATACCAGGAACACAAGAGGCTAAAGCCCAAAGTCCCCAACTAATTTCAACGCCTAAGATTTCTTTTGCAAAAACTGCAATTAATGGATTTGCTGCCATAGATGTTAAGAACATTGCATTTGTGATTGTTGTCCCTTGATATAATACTTGCATTAAAAAAGAACCAATCTCTCTACTAGTTTTTGAATCTGTTCTATCTTCTGGATCAGATTTTAATGCTTTTGCAAGGCTATTAACAATAGGAAATAATACACCTCCTGCTCTAGCTGTACTTGAAGGCATTGCAGGAGATATAAATAAGTCACTTATATTGATTGCATATCCTAATTTTAATGTACTATCACCAATTAGTTTAATTATGTTGTATGCAATTCTTTTACCAAAACCTGTTTTAATAAATCCTTTTGCAAAAACAAAAGCTGAAACAATTAACCACATGGTTGTAGTTCCAAAGCCTGATAAAGCTTCTTTTGCAGTCAAAACTTGTAATGATGCAGTCAAAGTTATTGCAATAAAAGCAATAACCCCCATTGGGAATGGCTGCAAAATAAATCCTAAGATAGTTGCTGCAAAAATAGCAAATAAATGCCATGCTTGTGCAGTAACATCAGGAGAGTGGGGAAGATTCCAAATCCCCGCTCCAACTAAAACTATTATCAATGATTTTAAAAAAACTTTTTTATCCATAGTATATTCTCCTATGATTATTTATTATTAAGCACTCTTTCAACTAACACATCAGATAGACCTGTATATTTTTTAGGATCTAGCATTTCTGCAATTTCATCTTCTGTGAAGTTTTTAGCTACTGTTTCATTTTCAAGAAGAGCTTCTTTCATATGTTTTCCTTCTTGGAATGCTTTCATACAAGTTTCATAAACAATCTCATGAGAAGTAAGTCTTCCTAATTTTTGACCTAAATGTAACATTACTTTTTCAGATAGCATTAATCCATGTAATTTATCTAAGTTCTCTTCCATTTTTTTAGGATAAACAATCATATTTTCTAAAACATCATTTGTTTTTTCTAATGCTGTTGCCATTAAAATACAACTTCTAGGAACAAAATCCCACTCAGAGATTTCACAACTCCAATCTCTTTCATTTTCACAATTCATTACTTCTACAGCAAGAGGTGCTTGAGATCTGATATTTCTAGTTAATGCAATAATGTTTTCACATACTTGTGGATTTCTCTTATGAGGCATTGTACTACTACCAATTTTCCCCATAAAAAATGGTTCTTCTACTTCCCCAATTTCAGTTCTTTGTAATGATAAAATCTCATGATTAATTTTTCCAATAGTTCCTGAAATCAAAGCTAATAGATTAATAAATTCAGCAATATGATCTCTTGATGGGTGCCATGAAATTACTGGAATATTTAATCCTAAATCTTCCATCATTAGTTTTTGTATTTCTAAACCTTTTTCTGCCTGAGAAGCAAGAGTTCCTACTGCACCTGCAAATTGTCCTACAAATAGTCTTGGTTTAATCTCTTCAAGTCTATCTAAGTGTCTTTTTAATTCAGCTGCCCATATAGCTGTTTTAAATCCAAAAGTAATCGGTAATGCATGAATAACATGTGTTCTTCCAGGCATAACTGTATCTTTATATTTTTCAGAGATATTTAATGCATGTAAATATGCATCTTTTACAAGTTTTTCTATTTCTATATGAGCTTGTCTAATTTGTAGAATCAATCCATTGTCAACAATGTCTTGACTTGTAGCTCCCCAGTGAACAAACTCTCCAGCATTGTTATCCAAAGCTTTTTTAAAAACTTTTAATAGAGGAACAATTGTAATTGAACTTTTATATATTTCTCCAATCTCTTCAATATTTAAAAATTCTGATTTTGCTTTTTTAGTAATTTCTTCAGCAATTTCATTAGGTAACATTCCTAATTTTGCTTGAGCTCTTGCTAATGCTGCCTCAGTATCCAACCAACATTGAACTAAATTTTCATCACTAAAAATTTCTTTCATTCTGTCACTTCCAAATAGTGCTCCAAACACTTTACTATCAATTACTGTTGATGCCATACTTAATTCCTTCTTAATTTATTTTAGTAAATATTTTTACTATGTTAATTTTAACTATAGAGTTTGACAATAATTGTCCATTTAAAAAATCTTTAATCTTTTTAATAACCATTAGACATAAAAAAACCTCAGAAGAATACTCCTGAGGTTACTTGTGTATTGAGAAGTTAATAAAAAAGAAAATTCTTTTTTATTAATTAAATAATTTTAACAAGAATATTTGACAAAAATTGACCATTTAAAAATATTGTGAAAAAAAAACCCTAGAATCTTGATTCTAGGGTTTTGGGACGATTATATTTATTTGAGGAAGAAATGTTTTATTATATATACCTCCTTATAGATTGAAATTAATTATTAAGAACCTTGAACCGTAGCTAATTTTCTTCTCATGTAAGCAATTTTATTTTGTAAAGGTAAGTGTTTAGGACAAGTATCTTCACAACCTAAAAGAGTCATACAACCAAAAATTCCATTGTCATCACCAACAAGTTCATAATAATCATCAGCTGTTCTCTCATCATGTGGGTCACATTCAAATCTTGCAACTCTGTTAAGTCCAACAGCACCAACAAAATCCTCTTTAATAAGTTTTGTTCCACAACCTGCAACACAACATCCACACTCAATACATCTATCAAGTTCAAATACTGCATCTGCAACTTCTGGTTCAATTGGTGCTTCAATTTGAGCAATATCAGTTTCTTTTGAAGTATGAATCCAAGACTCAACCCTTTTACTCATTGCATCCATCCAAACCCCAGTATTTACTGAAAGGTCTTTGATTAGTTTAAATGTAGGAAGAGGAAGTAAAATAATCTCATTTGGTAAATCTTTAGTTAGTGTTCTACAAGCTAACTGTGGTCTACCATTAATCATCATTGCACAACTTCCACAAATCCCAGCTCTACATACAAAGTCAAAACTTAAGCCTGCATCCATAGTTTCTCTGATTTGTGTAAGAGCAAGATAGATTGTCATACTATCTGCTTCTTGGATTTTGTATTCTTCAAAATATGCTCTTACAGTTTCATTACTTTGAGGATCATATCTAAGAACTTTTATTGTTAATTCTCGTGCCATTATTTATCTCCTAATCTTACATTTTTTCTTTTATATTCAGGTTGTAGAGGGAAAGGCATTAATTTATCTTGAATCTCATATCTATCAGCGCCTTTTAATTCTAACTCTTCTGTTAATTCATCAATCTCTTTTTGTCTAACTGCACTTAGTGGATTTTCAATTAAGTTACCTTTAGCACCATAACCTCTGAATCCAGGAGCAATTTCCATTTTCATAATATCTAGGTCTTCATACTCAACTATTGGCATAGTATCTCCCTCTTTCCATGAAGTAAGAGTTCTTTTTAACCAGTTTTCATCATCTCTTTTTGGATAATCTTCTCTTGTATGAGCACCTCTTGATTCTGTTCTATCTAAGGCACCTTTTGCTACACAAAGTGCAACTTTTAGCATCATTGGAACTCTATATGCTTCTTCTAGTTCAGGATTTGCTGTTAGTTGTTTATTTTTAACAGCTACATTTTGAGATTTAATATATAACTCTTCAAGCTCTTTTACTGCACTTGCAAGTCCATCTCCATCTCTAAAAATTCCAACATGTTCTTGCATGATTTTTTTCATTCTATTTTTGATTCTAAATACATCTTCACCAGTATCTTTTGATACAAGTTCTTTCATATAAGCTTCTTTTTCAAAAATAAATTTTTCAATAACTTCTGTTTTAATATCAATTTGGTTCTCAATACAATAATCTGCAAAGTAGTTACCAACAATCATACCTGCAACTACTGTTTCAGAAACAGAGTTTCCTCCAAGTCTATTAAATCCATGCATATCCCAACAAGCAGCTTCACCTGCACTAAATAGTCCAGCTAAAGTTTGTGACTCACCAGTTGGTTTTGTTCTAATTCCACCCATTGAGTAGTGTTGCATAGGGTGAACTGGTGCCCATCCTTTTCTACCTTCGTCTGCTGGATCAATCCCTGCAAAGTATTCACAAATCTCTTGAACATCTCTTAGGTTTCTTTCAATATGTTCTCTACCTAAGATTGAGATATCTAACCAAAGGTGAGTACCATATGGTGATTCAACACCTTTACCTTTTCTCATATGTTCCATCATTCTTCTTGAAACAACGTCTCTTGAAGCAAGGTCTTTTTTCTCAGGTTCATAATCTGGCATAAATCTATGACCATCTTTATCTCTTAAAACACCACCATCACCTCTACAGCCTTCAGTTAATAAAATTCCTGATGGGAAAAGTGGAGTTGGGTGAAATTGTACTGCTTCCATATTTCCTAGTTTTGCAACTCCTGTTTCTAAAGCAATAGCTGTACCAATACCTTCACAAATTACTGCATTTGTAGTAATCTCATAGATTCTTCCATATCCACCTGTTGCTATTAAAGTCCCTTTTGCAACATATGCAGCGATTTCACCTGTGATTAAATCTCTAACAATTGCACCATAACATTTGTTATCATGGTGAATTAAAGCAATAGCTTCTTTTCTATCTTCAATATTTACATTTAATTTTAGAGATTCGTTTGCAACTGCAAATAACATAGTATGACCTGTTGCATCTGCTGTATAACAGGTTCTCCATTTTTTTGTACCACCGAAGTCTCTTGAGTTGATTAAACCATGTTTATTATCATCTTCAAAAATTGTTGTTCTTTTAGTATTGATAACTGCTTCATGGTTACCTTTTTTAATTCTTGTCCATGGCACACCCCAAGATGCTAACTCTCTAATAGCTTTTGGTGCAGTTGTTACAAACATTCTAGCTACTTCTTGGTCACATCCCCAGTCAGAACCTTTTACTGTATCTGCAAAGTGAACATCTTCATTATCACCTTCAGACATTTTTGCATTTCCTAAAGATGCTTGCATACCACCTTGTGCAGCAGCACTATGAGATCTTTTCACTGGAACTAAACTTAAAACTGTTGTACTTAAACCTTTTTGCGCAGCAGCTACAGCAGATCTTAAACCTGCTAATCCACCACCAATTACTAATGCATCACAATATTTAATATTCATATCAAACCCTTTTATTTTTTAATAATTTCTATAGTATCTGTTGGATGATATTTCATTGGTAAGTGATCTGCTCTTTCAATACCAATTTTAATATAAGCAAATAGTGTTATAAAACCTAAAGCTAAGAAAAATACACTTATATATTTTTTTGCTTTTAACATTTTTGCTCTAGTTTCTTTTGGATTTTCACCATCAAACCATCCCCATTTCATAGCTGCTCTATATAAACCAATAGAACTGTGTAACTCAACACAGATTAATAAAACTATATATAAAAGCCACATATTTTCACTTACAACTCTGTGTGCACTTGAATATGGTCCAATATTTTCTGGTTGTGTAAACATAATATATAGGTGAATAGTTGCAGCAAACATCATAATTAAACCACTAATCCATTGGAACATCCAAAATGATGTGTCTGTATGTTTCATCATTTTTGAGTGTTCTTTGATTCTTAAGTATGCTCTATATGATGTAGGAAATTTTCTAATCCCTAAAATTGCATGAACAATAAAGATTGCCGTAATGATTGCAACAAAAAAACTAACTATGATTGGTAACCCACCATCAAAGATGAAATTTAATTCAAACATCTTTGTAACTGTATACATTGTTTCTTCACCAAATAAGATTGTTGATACAAAAAACATATGTGCCATCATAAAAATTGCTAGTAGTACTCCTGATGCTGTTAATGCTTTATCTAACCTTGCAGGTATTCTACTCTTCTTACCTTCCTCTGTAATACCAGTGAAGGCTTCTATAACTTTCTCCATCGCATCTCCTTTAAGAAGTTTAATTTTTTTTAATTTCGAAAGTTTACAAGTTCAAAGTGACAAAAAATGACCAATAAAAAATATTTTTAATTTTTTTTTAATACTTTAAATTAAATTTTTATATTAAATTTAATTTTAGAAATTTAATCCAATCTTATAAGTGTAAATTGATACATAAATAAATAAAAACATACATAACAAATAAAAAGAAATCTCTACAAGAAAAAAGCTAAGAGGCATTGGTTCTATAAAAGTATTAATAAAAATTGAAATAATCATATAAGATAAAAATGCAATTTGCATAATAATATTAGTAAATACTTGTAGACTGAAAAAAGAAAAAACTTTTGAAAACGACCTTGTTCTTCTGATAGTATTAATTTTATAAAAAATACAATACACAGTAAAAAAAATATATATATTTTGGATTTTAATATTGCAACAAGCAAAGGAAGAGTTGCTAAAGTTCATATAAACTATATACATAATTTTTATCAAGATTAATAAAAAAAAAGTATTATAGACAAATAAATTATAATTTTTAATACTTGATTTTTTCATATATGAATTTTAATCAATTCATAGGTCAGAATTTGTCAATATTTAAACTTATTTGTATTTTATAATTTGCTAAAAATAACTTTTAAGGTAGACAGTTTAATAACATATCTTTAATAATTTTAAAGGTCAGAGAGTTTTTATTATCTAGGGGATAGAAACTTATTTACTAGTGAATATTTCCATCACTTAAACACAAAAGGAACAATTACTAGTAAAATATTTATAAAAACTCTCTATACTTTAATTATAACTCTAAAGACTATTTTTGAATATAATAATATTCCATGAAGATTGTCTATTTCTGCAAAATATATATTTTACAGATAAACCAATGACTTTTTATACATATCTATATATGTCAAATGAAGAACAAAATTAGTCACTTGTAACCTATCAAAATGCAATTTCTAGGACTGTATAGAGGTTTAAACTGACTAAAATAAGACTTCGTTTGACAAACAAGTTCAATAAACTGTTCTTTTTGGAGAATGTTCAACAATTCAACTCTTTTTGTAATAGGCTATTTTTAGTAAAAACTGCTCAAAAAGTAAGAGAAAGGACAGTAATAATAAGTGTAGAAGATTGATATTATATTTAATAAATACTATAATATAGAATATTTAAGGGATAAAAATGAACAAATTTGATTATAAAAATAAATTAGAGATCACTGCATTAAAAGCTAATATTTCTGATTTTACTCAAAAGAGACATTTTCATGAAGAGTTTTCGCTAGGAGTAACTTTAAATAATACACAGCTAAATAGTATTGCTGATTCTTCTAATTTAATTGATAAAAATGCAGTTATGCTTTTTAATCCCAATGAAGTTCATGAATGTACTTTAGGAAAGTATAAAGATGGAGTAGATTATGTTATGCTTTATCTCAAGCCAGAACTTATTTTTGAAGCACTAGAAAAAAAAGAGATTTTTAGATTTGATTCACCTATTATTTATAATGAAAAAATCAAAAATGACATTTTATCTTTAAGTAGTGCAATATTAAATCAAAAAGAGGAATCAGTTTGTAGCGAACTTTATCTAAATCTTGTGGATAACTTTAGAGCAGAAGATTTGATTTCAAAATATAAAAATGAAAATGAATTTATAAAAAAAGCAAAAGAGATAATTTACTATGAACTTGATGATGTTCTTGATTTAGAACAAATCTCAAAAGAATTGAATCTTTCAAGATTTCAATTTATAAGATTGTTTAAATCAAATACTGGAATTACGCCTTATCAATATTTTTTAAATATGAAACTAATTCATGCAAAAAAGCATCTTGATAAAACAAAAGATTTATATGAAACCCTCGTAGAATATGGTTTTTCAGACCTTTCACATTTTAATAGACACTTCAAAAAAACATTTGGAATAACTGCATACGAATATATTTCAAAATAAACAAAAGAGAACTTATCTCTTTTTGTTTATTATAAATACTCCTGAAAATATAAGCAGTGTTGCAATAACATCTACAAAGGTAATGTTTTCTCCAACTAAAAAATATCCAATAAGAAGAGCAACTACAGGTGGAATATATGTAACCGATGATGCATTTACAGCTCCAAGATTTTCGATTAAGTAATAGTATATAATATATGCTAAACCTGTACCTAATAATCCCAATCCTATTATCAAACCTAAAAATACATGAGTGTCTGATACTACACTTGTAATTCCATTATAATCAGTAATAAAAACCAATAAAATTAATGCAAATCCCAGTTGATAAGTAGTTAATGCAGCAAAATGTATTTTTAAAGGAGTTATAAATTTTTTTGCATATACAAATGACATTCCTAAAATTAAAGAGCCTAAAATTATTGAGATGATACCTTCTAAATTAGCTTCTAATAAATTTGCATCATAGGGCTTCGCAATAAGAACAACACCAACTAACCCTACAAATATTCCTACGATTTTAATAAAATTTATTTTTTCCTCTTTCAGAAAAAGAATAGCTAGAATATAAGTAAACAAAGGGATTGAACCACTTAAGGCTCCTGTAACACCTGATAAAAGTAAAGATGAAGCTTTTATAAAAAAGTAGTAGTATACAGTTGTTCCAAGCAATGACATCATAAAAAAATGAAAACTATATTTTAAATGCTTTATTCTCATCACTTTTAACTTATATGCATAAAATTAAACAGGTATAAATCCAAATAAAACACGAATCAATACAATTTGTATCTCAGATAAGTAATCACTTGCAAGTTTCATATATATAAAGTTTGAACCCCAAATAAGACCAAGGGTCCAAAATAAAATAAACGGTAAATTTTTTAACATTAAAATCCTTTAAATTTTTGAAGAATTTTAACCCTTTAAAAAAATATTGCATAGAACATTGTTGCAATTTTATACTATAAATAAAAAACTTTACCTATAAATTTATAAGCTAGACTAAGTATATAATCTCTTTTATTTATTATTAAATACTTCTCAATTCTTTAATTCCAATGTAAGAACCAAGTCCAAACAAAATTGAAGCAGAAACTCTTTCTTGTATTTGTTGTGCTTTTTTACTTTTTTTGATAAGAGCAGACACTTTACTTGAAAATATTGCAACTAAAAAGTCACATGGAATTGCAGAAACCACTACAATAATCCCAAAAATCAATAATTGAAATGAAACAGAACCAATTTCTGGATTTACAAACTGAGGTAAAAAGGCTATGAAAAATAGAGCTGTTTTTGGATTTGTTAATTCTATTAAAATACTTTCAAAAAATATTCTTGATAGAGGTTTATAACTTGATTTTTTAGTCTCTTGCACTTCACTGTTCTCAAAGCTTGACTTAAAATATTTAATTCCTAAATAAATCAAATAAAATGCCCCTAAAAGCTTAATAATAATATACAAAGTTGGAGAGTGTTTAAATATGGCTGCCAAACCCAAAACTGTTGCAAGAACATGGAAAAGTCCACCTACTGCTAAACCAAGTGCTGCAACAATTCCACCTGGTACTCCTTGAGATATTGATCTTGCCATTACATATAAGTTTGAAGGTCCTGGAGAAATATGCATAATTAATGTTGCAAGTGTAAAAGTTAATAATACTTCTATTGCTGGCATTTAAATCCTTTATTTTTTATTATAGGCTGTTTATACCATATATTTTTAAAATATTTATTTAGTTATTGTTTCTTTTTATATTATTATTGGAAAATTTATCAATCTAGTATTTTATTTATGATAATTTAGTAAACTGTGTATATTCAAACTAAAAAAGATAAAATTAATAAAATCTATGCCTATTCAATTTATATAAAAGCTCCTTATATATACATTCATTTAGCCTAAAATGTATCTCTTTTATTTTAGATACATGAAAAAATTCTGAGAATAAATCTTGCTTATTGTTTATATCTTCTTTGAAAATTTTATAATTAACCTCTTTCATATCTTTATCAAAAACAATATTAAAACACTCGGCATCTTCGTATATATACTCTACATCATTGTTATTAAATAACTTTTTTTGTTGTAACTCTTTCCATAATTTTAAATTAATGTACATTAAAACTAATCCTTCAAAATCAATTTAATTTAATAAATTTTATTGCATATTATCATTTTAAGTTATTGAAGTAAAATTATCCATAACTTAAAATGATAAAAGGAGTAAAAATGGATTCACATTTATTAAAAGTATTTGTAGCAGTTGCAAAAAAAGGCAATATATCACAAGCTGCTATAGAATTAGATTGTGCCCAATCTAATGTAACATCTAGAATTAAACAATTAGAAAAGAACTTAGACATAAAACTATTTAACAGAGTATCAAAAGGTGTAAAACTAACATATGAGGGAGAAAAGTTATACCCAGATGCTGTTGAAATTATTCATAAACTTGAAGAAGCAGAAGCAAAAATAAAAAATCTAAACAAACAAGAGATATTAAAAGTATCATCTACACAAGTAAATGCTCCGATAAGACTTGTACCTTTTATTTCAAAATTAAAAAAAGATTTTCCAGAAAAAAAAATAGAACTTTATACAAACACATCTTTATTGGTAATTGACTCAATTCTCAATTATGATGTAGATATTGGATTTATATGTGGAAAAACTGAACATAAAGATATAAAAATTTTAAAAGAGTTTGAAGAAGAATTATATATAGTAGAAGCCTTAAATGACAATATTCAAAACTGCGTATTTACTTATATTGATTCTTGTATCTATTATATATATTTAGCATCATTGTTAAGAAATGAAGGTAATAATGATTTTGAAACGGTAACAATTGAAAATTATGAAACTATTTTAGCTTGTGTTGAACTTGGGATGGGAAGAGCAATACTACCAATAAACTTGATTAAAAAATATGGATATGAAAATAAACTAAAATTAAAAAAAGTTGATGATTCAAACACAAATTTTTCTACTTGTTTAATCTGTAGAAAAGACAATGAACCTAATGAAATCAATTATTTTAAAAATATAGAATTATAAAAGGAATAAAATTGGAAAAACTATTTATATATGGAACACTTGCACCTGGAATACCAAATGAACATAAACTAAGTGATATAAAAGGAGTTTGGAAAGAAGCAACAGTAAAAGGAAGACTTCACCAAGAAGGATGGGGAGCACAGATGGGATATCCTGGAATTGTTTTAGATGAAACTGCCCAAAGTGTTCAAGGATTTTTATTTAGTTCAGATGAACTTTACAAAAAGTGGGAGCTTTTAGATTCTTTTGAAGGAGATGAATATCAAAGAACACTTACAAAAGTACAACTTAGTGATGGCACTATTGAAGAAGCATTTATTTATGAATTGAATCAAAAGTAAGTTTATGAAAAAACTTGATTTATTTATTTTAGTATATTGCATAATAATTGTCTTTTCAGTTATGTATGCAACTCAACCTTTACAACCATTGCTTGCAAAAGAGTTTGATATTTCAATTACCAAAGCTTCTCAATTTACGGCTGTAATTATGCTATTTCTAGCTATTTCACCAATTATTTATGGATATATTTTAGAAAAAGTAAATGCAAAAAAGATGTTAATAAACTCTTCAATGATTTTATTTGTAACAAATATCTTACTTGGACTTTCTTATAACTATGAATTTTTCTTATTATTTAGAACTATTGAGGCTTTAGTAGTACCTGCTATATTAACTTCACTTATGAGTATACTTGCAAATATAGATAAAGATAATATCAAAAAAAATATGTCTATTTATGTAGCGGCTACTGTATTTGGTGGACTTGTTGGTAGAGTTTTCTCGGGATTCATTGCTACTACATTTTCTTATGAGTATGTATTTAATTCATTGTCTTTAGGTATTCTAATCTCTTTATATTTTATAAATAAATTCACTTATGAAGGGGAAGCAACAATTGTTAAACCAAAAATAAGTGATGTAACTTCAATACTAAAAGATAAAAGATTCACAACAATTTACTTACTTATGTTTTGCATATTTTTTGTATTTGCAGGAGTTTTAAATGTCTTACCTTTTAGATTAAAGGAGATATCAAATGATATATCTGAGTTTCGTATTTCACTTTTATATTTAGGTTATGGGATGGGAATATTAGTGTCCTTAAACTCAAAAAAGATTATTAAGTTTTTTAAAAGTGAATTAAATACTATTTTATTTGGAATTGTATTTTTTCTATTTATAACAATATTTCTAAAAATACCAAATGTTTTAGTAATGTTTGGATTAATATTCCTTTTTTGTTTAGGTATGTTTACAGTTCATACAGTAAGTACTGGTCTTGCAAATTCATTAAGAGCTTCTCAAAAATCTCTAACATCAGGAATGTATTTATCTTTTTATTATCTTGGTGGTGCAGTAGGTTCTTTTGTTCCTTCTATTATTTATGAAAAATATGGATGGAATGTTGTTCTTTACACATTTTGTATTATCTTATGTGTAATTTTAATATTAATAATAAATCGTAGAAAAATATTTTAAAAGGAATTATCATGATAAATATTCAAAGATTAGATCACTTAGTTTTAACAGTAAAGGATATTAATAAAACAGTTGAATTTTATGAAAAACTAGGAATGAAAAAAGAGATTTTTAAAGAAACAAGAGTTGCTTTGAAATTTGGGAGTCAGAAAATAAATCTACATAAACTTGGAAATGAATTTGAGCCTAAAGCATTTAATGTAAAAGATGGTAGTGCTGATTTATGTTTTATAGTTGAACAAAAATTGGAAGATATAATTATTTATCTAGAAAACAACAACATAAATATAGAAGAAGGTATTGTAGAAAGAACAGGCGCAACAGGAGCAATAAAATCAATATATTTAAGAGATCCTGATAAAAACCTAATTGAGTTGTCAAATTATATTAAGAAAGGATAATTAGTGGAAACTTATTTACTTTATTGTTTATCTGCCATTGTAATTGTAGCCATTCCTGGACCAGGAATTATTTTAACAATAACAAACTCTTTAAAGTTTGGATATAAATATACTATATGGGGAATATTGGGAAATGCGTTAGGAATTTTAATTGTTGCATCAATTTGTGCAACTAGTATTGGTATTATTTTAATTGTTTCCTCTTCTTTTTTTATAGTTATTAAGTATATTGGAGCAATATATTTAATATATCTAGGATTTAAACTCTATAAAAATTCAAAAAACTTTTCAAAAAATATAAGAGTATTAAAAAAAACTAATTTTAAAATATTTAAAGAGGGTTTATACGTAACTCTTCTAAATCCAAAGGCAAGTTTATTCTTTTTATCTTTTATGCCACAATTCATTGATCACAAAAAAGAGTACTTATATCAGTTTTTTTTATTAACTTTTTTATTTGCATTAATTATTATTTTAGTACATTTATTTTATGCCTTTATTTTTTCAAAAATTGGTCAAAAAGTATCAATGCAAAATTTTGGTGAATATATTAGTAAAATTGGAGGAAGTATCTTAATTGGTTTAGGGATTAGTTTATCTACAATAAGTAAGTAAATTAAAACTTTACTTACCGTGAAGAGAAAGCTAATTTTAGTCCTAGACTAACAAGTACAGCTGAAGTTAATATATTCATATATTTTACAATACTAGGTTTTTCAATTAATTTTGAACTTAAAATGTTACTTATTATTCCAATTAAAGAAAAAACAATAATAGTAATTATCATGAAAATACAACCAAGAATAATCATTTGAAATGGGATATTACCATTTTCTGATGTTATAAATTGAGGTAAGAATGCTAAAAAAAATATTGAAACTTTAGGATTTAAGATATTCATTATAAAGCCTCTAATATACAGCTTTTTTAGTTCAGAAGTAGAATTTTGAACTTGTAAATCCAAAGGTTTATTTCTATATTTAAATGCTTGATATGCTAGATATAATAAATACATAGCCCCTAAAAACTTAAAAATATTAAAAGCAATTTCTGATGTTTTAAAAATAACAGAAATCCCAAATGCTGCTGCACTAGTATGAATAATTAATCCCGTAGTCAATCCTAATGTAGTTATTATTGCTGCCTTTTTACTTTTTGTCATACCCTGTGTTAATACAAATATGTTATCTGGCCCTGGAACTAGACATAATATAATAGATGTTATTATAAACATATATAAATTTGATAATTCAATCACTTTTTTCCTTTTATAATATAAATGATAAATTTATTTACTACTATTTAATTTAAAGAGAATTTCTTTCAAATGAATTATATCTTTTTTGTCTAAATTTTCAAAACACTTTTCATCAGATATCTTTAAAGCAACACTGGCTTTTAGTAATAGTTCTTCACCTTTTTGTGTTAATTTAACAAGTGTACTTCGTTTATCTTCATTATTTGGAATTCTAATAAGATATTCTAACTTTTCTAATCTCTTTAATAATTTTGATAAACTACTTGAGGAAAAAAGAAGTCTTTCGCTTAATTTAGTAGGAGAAAGAGTACAATTATCGCCCCCAGAATAATATAAACAAGCTAAAGTATCAAGTTCAATAGATGAAATTCCATAATTTGATTTTAATACTGAATCTGCATCACCTAATAATTTCTTATAAAACTGGTGAAAAGGAACACTTACATAAAAAATATCACTATATAAGTGCGGTGTCTTTTTTTTTATTTGTTCTAAATCTTTATCTAGTTCTTCTATTTTCATGAGAATAATTATACAAAAAAATACTTCATTTCAATTTAAAGTCCTAAGACTATAAAATATTAAGTTTAAAGATGTTATAGTCCTAAGACTATAAAATAACAATATAAAAAAAGGAAATAAATAGTGAAAAATAAATATATAATAATTGCAATAATAATGGTGTTATTTTCTAATACAATAGAAGCTAATTCTCAAACTAATAATTCAAAAGAAATAGCAGTTGCTTTTTTTAATATGGCTTTTGTGAATAGACAACCAATTAAAGCAGCAGATATGTATATAGATAAAGATAAATATATTCAACATAATCCAGAAGGAAAAAATGGCAGAGATAATTTTAAAAAAGGTTATGCTCAATTTGTGTTAAGTTCAAAATATAAAGCAATAATTAAAAGAGTAATTGCTCAAAATAATATGGTAGTTATACATTCCCATGGAAAACTTAACCCTGATGATCAAAAAGAAAGAGGTGAAGCAGTTATTGATATTTTTAGAATAGAAAATAACAAAATAGTAGAACATTGGGATGTTGTTCAACAAATACCTTTATTGAGTAACAATACGAATACTATGTTTTAATTTTGTTAGGATATTTTCTATTTTTTGATATATTATTAATTATTATTGCAATAATTAATAATATAAAAGCCCCCGTTGAGACAGGATATAATACATAGATAAATCCCAGATTATGAATATGTTCACTACCTAGAACAGCAATTAATGCAGTAGCTCCCCCTGGAGGATGAAGGGTAAGAGTTAACTGCATTATTAAAATAGATGTTGCTACTGCAAAAGCTGAACATAAAAGAATATTTCCAAAAAAAAGTTTATAAGAAACTACTCCAACTAATGCCGACAATATATGTCCACCTACAAGATTTCTTGGCTGTGCTAAAGGAGAGTGAATTGCTCCATAAACTAATACAGCACTTGCTCCAAATGAACCAATAACTAAACCTAAGTCACTATCTCCTAAAATATTTCTATGAAATAAAACTATACCCATTATTCCTATAAAAGAACCTATCCATGACCATACAATATTCGAACGTTCAAGAGGTTCCGTGTTAATTTTTTTAAATTGTTTAAAAAATTTCTTCATTTTAAACCTATTATTTTAATTAAAATAATAATAGCATTATCAACAATTTTAATCTTTGATTTATATCAAAACTTACTTTTATTTTAACTATGTTGTAGTTTTAAGATGATAGATCCAATAATAATAAGACTAATTGCAAGAATTTTTTGTAAACTCATATGAAATATTTTTAATAAAATTTTTTAATTCTTTTTGCAAATTAAAACTTCTATCAGCCAATGATCTAAAATACATCCCATCTGCTGTTGAAGAAATTGACTTAATAAAATAATTTGATTCTTTCTTTTTACTAAAAGTATTATAGATATCATAAAGTTTATCTTCTATCCATTTATAATATTCAATATTGAAAATTTTTACTTTTTCTTTATTTGAATGTGTATATATATTAATACTATCAAATAGTAATTTTCTAATATTAGAAGAATTTTCATCATTATCAATATACACTTTAAACAAAATATATAAACTTTCTTCTAATGATTTTGCATTTCATAAATTTTCTTCACATTGATTAAACATTTCTAATGTTTTATGAGACATTACTTCAAAAATTAAATCTTCTTTTGTTTTAAAGTAATGATAAAATTGACCTTTTGAGATACCTATGTTTAATATCATTTGATTCAATAAAATATTTTTTATTCCAAATTTACTAAATTCATCAAAAGCTTTTTTACAAATTAATTTAACTTTTTCTTCTTTATTTATAATAATTGGCATATAAATCCTTATATAAACTAATGGTTTATGATAATATGATTCATGTCATATTATTTATCTTATAAAGTAATAATTGATTAGTTATTTATTATTTTAAAACATTATCAACTGATTCTATTTTCATTATTAGATTACTTATACTTTTTTTATTAAATTTTATATTTGGTATGTTTAAAAAAGTGATTACTTCAATTTGAAATATGTTAATCTTTAATTCAATCTTCGGTATTATTTACATAAATAATTTTATCCCTACTTTTTTAATTTTATTGGGGATTATTTTTTATGTACATATGTTGTAGTATAGTAATAATTAAAATATTTACAATGATATAAATAGAATATTTTTAAAAGGTTAAAACAATGCAAATGCAAAAAGCAATTGATAATTTAGATAGAATTATTGCAGATGTAGAAGATGCAAGATTACAACTTTCAGGTCATCATATCGTAAAAATTATAGGTATTAGTAAATATAATAGTAGTGATGATGTAAATTCACTTTATAAAGCTGGTCAAAGAGCATTTGGTGAAAATAAAGTTCAAGACTTAAAACAAAAAATGTCTGATTTAGAAGAGTTACCAATTGAGTGGCACTTTGTAGGAAGACTTCAAAAAAATAAAATAAATAATTTAATAGATTTAAAACCAACGTTGATGCAAAGTTTAGACTCATTGGATTTAGCACAAGAGTTAAATAAAAAACTTGAAGCAAAAGAAAGAACAATGAATTGTCTACTTCAAATAAACTCTGCAAAAGAGGATAGCAAAGCAGGTGTTATGCCAGAAGAAGCTATTGAAGTTTATAAACAAATTGCACAAACATGCCCAAATATCAAACTTAAAGGTGTTATGAGTATTGGTGCGCATGTTGAAGATGAAGATGTAATAGAAGCAAGTTTTAAAACAACTAGAGCAATTTTTGATGAGTTACAATCTCTTGGAGCAAAATATTGTTCTATGGGTATGAGTAGTGATTTTAAACTTGCAATTAAGTGTGGTTCAAATATGATAAGAGTTGGTTCAACTCTATTTAAATAAAGATACAACTTTTTAGTTGTATCTTACTCTATTATCTCTTCTTTATTTAGTTCTACAAATTCACTTTCATTGATTATTTCTTCACTAAAATACTCAATTTTTGTCTCTGCAACTTCTAAATTTTTAAATTTTGCAATATGAAAAATTGCATCACCTTCTTGAACAAGAGGAATTTCTGATTTTCCTATAATAATTCCATCAAAAGAAGATTTCACTTCAAATGATGCATCACCTAAAGGCTCATCAATATATGCAATTACATCCTCTTTTTTTACAATATCACCTAAAGCTTTTATAGTTCTTAAAACTCCACTTTCCCCTGCTCTTATCCATTGACTACTTTTTGTAATAATAGGCAGTTTTTTCGATTTTCTTTTACTAATTGGAAGCATATCAAGTTCTCTTAATACATTTACAATTCCTTTTACACCTATTCGAATACATGTTTCATCAAACCTTAGTGCCTCACCAGCTTCATAAAGCAAAATAGGAATTCCCTCTTCTTGTGCTGTTTCTCTTAGTGAACCATCTCTTAATTCAGAATGCAATACAACAGGTGCTTCAAAAGATTTTGCTAATTTATATGTAAATTCATCTTTTATATTTGTTCTTATTTGCGGTAAATTTGATTTATGAATTGAAGCAGTATGCAAATCAATTCCATAATTACAAATACTTACAACTTCTTTGAAAAATATATTTGCTACCCTACTTGCAAGTGAACCTCTATTTGAACCAGGGAAAGAACGATTTAAATCCCTTCTATCTGGCATATATCTAGACAAAGTCATAGTTCCATATACATTAACAATAGGAACTAAAATAAGTGTTCCTCTTAGTCTTCTTAGTATATTTAACTTTCTTAATCGTCTAATTATTTCAATACCATTTAATTCATCACCATGCACAGCTGCACTAACAAATACACAAGGGCCTTCTTTTTTACCTCTTATTACGTGAATAGGAAGTTTTGTAGGTGTATTATATAACTTTGGTAATTCTAAGTTAACCGTTATATCTACACCTTTGGGAATTTTTTCTTTTCCCAAAGTTATAAAATCAGAACTCATACTTATGCTCCAATATTATCTTTTCTTATTTTTCTTTTTTTAGTAGGTGTTGTTGTAACTTCTACATTTCTTTCTATATAGTCCATAATTTTACCAGCTATATCTATTTTTGTAGAAGTTTCTATTCCTTCAAGTCCAGGAGAAGAGTTTACTTCCATTACTAAAGGACCTCTTTTTGAAGGAATCATATCAACTCCACAAACTCCAAGTCCCATAGCTTTTGCTGCTGCAATTGCTGTTGATTTTTCTTTTCTTGTAAGTTTATGAGCAGTTGCACTTCCACCTTGATGTAAATTTGATCTAAATTCACCATCTGCACCTTGTCTTTTCATAGCTCCAACTACTTCACCATCAACAACCAATGCTCTTATATCTGAACCATTTGCTTCTTCAATAAACTCTTGAACAAGTAAGTTAACATCCATACCATAAAAAGCATCAAGAACACTCTTAGCAGCTTTTTCACTCTCAACTAAAACTACTCCCACACCTTGAGTTCCTTCTAAAATTTTTAGAACTAAAGGAGTTCCTCCACTAAGTGCAATAACATCTTTTGCACTTGATTCATTTGATGCAAAAATAGTCTTTGGCATATCAATTGCTTTTTTTGAAAGTATTTGTAAACTTCTTAATTTATCTCTACTTCTTTTAATAGCTAAACTTCCAGTAACAGAAAATACATCCATCATCTCAAAGTGCCTTACCATTGCAGTTCCATAAAATGTTCTACTTGCACCAATTCTTGGAATTATAGCATCAGGTTTTGGCAATTCTTCGCCCAAATAATTAATTTTTAGTTCACCTTTCATAATTTCAATACTACACTTCAAATAATCAATAACTCGAACTTCCCAATCTCTTTGAGCTGCAGCTTCAACTAATCTTTTTGTTGAGTAAAGTTCTTCATTTCTTGATAGGATGTATAATCTCATCATTCTTCCTTATATAATCTAAAGTGCAATTATATTCAAAAAAAATGGATTTGCAGAAAATAAATGTAGATATTTTGAATAAAAAGAGAATTTACTCTCTTTTTATTTTAGGTTTAAATTTGAAATTTAATATATTTATTGATTATATAATCTGACAACAGTTCCCGTGGCAAATAAAGAAACCATATTATTAGCTGCATAGTTGTGCTCAATTCTCAAAGCTATAACTGCATTTCCTCTCATTAAATATGCTTTTTCTAGTATTTCTAATTCTAACTCTCTTTTTGCATCTTCTATTGAGTTTTCAACATTTTTAACTCTTCCTCCGACAACATCTCTAACAGCAGAAAAAAAATCTTTTACAATATTCATACCATATACTCTTTGAGCAGTAACTATTCCTAACCTTTTTTCAATAGATATATTTATAGTATGTTCTGTTGTTATAATCATATTTTTAAATTTTTCTTTTTTCTCTTGTATAGATAGATATTCAAATTGATTTAACTCTTTTTTACTCTCTACTATTTCAGGTGTTTGACAATCAGGACATAATTTATCTACCATTAAATTTGTACTTACTACTTCACCACAATTTCGACACATTCCCATTTATTATATCCTTTATTATTTTGTATTATCATCTAACACTAGAAAATATTTTTCCACTTAATAATATAATAAATATTCTTAACACTACTCTTGAAAAGTTATACTTTTATTATTTAACAGTAACAATTAATAATTAGATTAATACAAAAGATTTATATTAATCTTTTGTATTAGTTAAGTGCGTTTTTAAACGATTGTAGTTCTTCTTTTATTGATGGTACTCTCATAAAGTGTTCACCAATTAAGAAAGCATCTGCTCCTATTGAGCTAAGTCTTTTGATAGTTTCTGTGTTACTTACTCCACTTTCAGCAACAATAATTTTTCCATTTGGAATCATAGGAATTAATTTATCACAAAGTTCCATATCCATATCAAATGTATCTAGGTTTCTATGATTTATTCCTACTATATTTGCACCACATTTCATAGCTTTAGTTAAGTCTTCTTTATCATGGATTTCAACTAATACTTCAAGCCCTAAATGAAGAGCATATTCATATAACTCTTTTAATTCATTTGTACTTAATGCTTTTGCAATTAATAGTATAAAATCAGCTCCATAAACTAAAGCTTCAACGATTTGATATTTATCAACTATAAAATCTTTTCTAAGAAGTGGTGTTGGCACATATCTTCTTATTTGAGTTAGATACTCTAAATTTCCTTTAAAATAGTGAGGTTCCGTCAATACTGAAATTGCATTTGCACCATTTGCACTATACTCTTGTGCAATAGAAATTGGGTCAAAATCTTCTTTTATGATTCCTTTACTAGGACTTGCTTTTTTTACTTCTGCAATTATTCTAATTGGCTCTTCTTTTGTAGAAGTTAAAAACTTTTTAACATCTCTTGGTGCATATGGATTTGAAGATAGACTTCTTCCTAATAAATCCAAAGGAAGTTCTACTTTTCTTCTTTCTAAATCATATTTTGTTTTTTCAATTATTTCATCTAAAATCACTTATTTACACTCCTTAATTTTATTCCAGTGAAGTTTAATCTCTTTTTCATCAAGTCCTATTGCATCAACAACTTTTTTCATTTGAATATATGCTTTTTTACACTCTTTTTTCTTATATAATCCCCAAGCTAGAGAATCAATATAAGCTACATTATTTGGTGCTTTTTCCAATGCTTTTTTAACTAAAGCAAGACCTTTATTTACATCTACATTATAATCAATAAGTAAATATCCTAAAAAGTTTTGATAAATATGATTATCTAAAATCATCAAAGCACTTTCAAATTTAGTTATCACTTCTTTTAATACTTTTTTCTTATCTTTTGCCATTTCAAATTCAAGTATTGCTATTTGTGCTAATAAATCAATATTTCCAGTATCTTTATACAATTTGTATAATAAATCTAAAGATTTTTTCTTATAATCTTTCTTTTGATATAAAGATAAAAGTTTTGAATCATCTAAATCATTTTTTTCTAAAAAAGCAATTGCAGCATCTAAATCTTTTTGTTCTAAATATGCAATTAAAAATTTATAAGTTCTATTCATAGCATACAAATTATCATCTTTTTTATACTCATAAAAAGCTTTTTTTAATACGGAAATAATTCCATCAATATTTCTTTGCTCTCTATAAAAAGAGAAAAGTTTTGAACAAACTCCACCTTTACAGCCATAAAGTCTTATATGTGTTTCTAGATATGAGATTGCTTTTTCTTTTTTATTTAAATATGAGTAAAGAACATCAACCAAATTTGTAAGTGTTTCTCCACTTATATTTGAAACATAAGCACTTTCAAAATACTCTTCTGCTTTTTTATACTCTTGTCTTTCAAAATATATATTTGCTAATAACTCATAGTTTTCTGAGTTATTAAACTTTTCTAACAGTAAAGTACCCTGTTTTAAAGCTTCATCTAATTTTTCAAGTTTAAGTAATGAAATAGTATAAAATCTTAATATATCTTCATAAGATGCACTATCTTCATCAAGATATTTTTTACTATTTACTCTCACATCTTCAAATTTTTTAAGCTGCATACTAAATGATAAATATCTTTTTATGTATCTATATCTATTACTTTGTTCAAATAATTTTAGGTACATTTGTCTTGCATTTTCTAAGTCTCTATGCTTTTCAAATTCCAGTGCATACAAGATATATGTATCTTCTTGTTCAAATGCTTTTTTATTTACTGGAATATTTGAAGTTCCAACACAAGAAGCAAGAAACAGTGGTAAGATTAAAATTATAAGGGTTTTATAGCTGGGCACTCTTCGTATACCTCTTTCTCATTATTTTTAAAATATTCCCAAAAAGGAAATGTTCTACATTGTGTAGGTCTAGCTTCATAAACAGAGCATTGTCTTTTTTCTGTATCAAAAAAAATACATGCAAAATTATCAGGGGCTAATTGTCTCTCTTTTATGCTATATTTGTACCCTACTTTACGTAAATAGTTTACTCTTACTTCATCTAATGATATATTTAAATGTTTTGCCAAATTTTCTATTTCATCTTTAGTAATCCAAATATAACCACTCTCCCCAATACAGCAGTTACCTTTGCAAGATGAGCATTCATTTGCATCAAAACAGTAATTATATCCTTTTTCTTTTAATATCATATTTCCACTTTTATACTATGAGTTGAAGACTTTTCATAAATTTTTGTTACTTCATTTGTAAACTCATTATCATTAAAAACAAATAAAGCAGGTAACACTTTAGTAAGTGATTTTGAACTTTTTCTAGCATAAACAAGTACTAGGGTAGCATCTTTTGAACTATTTGGATGTACAAATTGTAAACTTTCAATATTAAATTTATATTTATTCAATAAAAGTAATATTTCGTTTATCTGTTTTACATCATAACAGAAGAAAAATTTCCCTTTTGGTTTTAATATTTTATTTGTTTTGCAAATGAAATCTTCTAAAGGCATCGAATCATTATATCTTGCAATTTTTAAGTTTTCATTTTCACTTTTTATTACATCTGAGTGATAAAAAGGAGGATTTGATACACAAATATCAAATGTCTTATCAAACTGCATTTGTAAAAAAGAGCCTTTATACATAGTTGAATTTATTTTATTACATTTACTATTTATTTGACTTAATAATTGAAACTTCTCTTGTATTTCAGATTGATTTAAATTTAAAGATGCCAAATCTCTACAAATCAACAATCCTAAAATACCACTTCCACTTCCAATATCTAAAAGTTCACCTTTTACATTTTTAAAGCAAGCTAAGTTTCTTAATACAAAATCATATAGAAAATGCGTGTCACTATTATAACAATATCCATCTTTTGGCTGATATAAAACCAATCTTATTACCTTTTTAATTTTTTGTATTATATCTAATAAAACAAATAATTGATTTAAACAAAATCTTAAAGCAAAAAAAAGCGTCATTATTCTTCAAAATATTGCTATTTTAGGCGTTTAGTTTTGATTTTTAAAGTATTTTTTAAGGCTGAATTTCTTAAAGTTTAAGTATTTTTTATAATTAACATAAGTTATTAGAGATTTAATAATTTTTGACATAATTACAGTATGTTATTTTTATATAATTATAAATGATTATTAATAGAAAAGAGGAAAGATTATGGGAATAATACAAGCGCCCGAGAATACTCCTGTTTGGGTAGATGAGAATAGATGTAAAGCATGTGATATGTGTGTATCTGTTTGCCCTGCTGGTGTATTATCGATGAAATATGATGCTTCTTCAACTCTTGGTGCAATGGCAAGTGTTGTTTATGAAGACTCATGTATTGGATGTACAGACTGTGAACTATCTTGCCCAGATTTTGCAATCTTCGTTGCAGATAAAAAAGAATTTAAATTTGCTAAGTTAACAGCTGAAGCAAAAGAACGAAGTGTTGCAATAAAAAATAATAATTATAGAATACCAAAAGCTTAAGGAAACTAAATGGCAAGAGAATTAATATCAACGGGAAATGAATTAGCAGCTCTAGCTGCAGTTGATGCAGGATGTGAATTTTTTGCAGGATATCCTATTACTCCATCTAGTGAAATTATGCATACTATTTCTGACTTATTACCAGCTCGTGGTGGAGTTTCTATGCAAATGGAAGATGAAATTGCGGGAGTTTGTGCAGCACTTGGTGCAGCAATGAGTGGTAAAAGAGCTTTAACAGCAACTAGTGGACCAGGAATTTCTTTAAAAGCTGAGAATATTGGTCTTGGATATATAGCAGAAGTTCCAATCGTAATAGTAAATGTAATGAGAGGTGGTCCATCAACAGGACTTCCAACTAGAGTTCAACAAGGTGATGTTTTACAAGCAAAATCACCAACTCATGGTGATTTCAACTCTATTACATTAACTGCTTCAACATTAGAAGAGTGTTATACACAAACAATTAGAGCATTTAATTTAGCAGATAGATTTATGCAACCTGTATTTTTACTACTTGATGAAACAGTTGGACATATGAGTGGAAAAGCAGTAATTCCAGATTTAGAAGAAGTAAAAAAATCTATTGTACCAAGAAGAGTTTATGAAGGTGACCCAAAAGAGTATAAACCTTATGGAGTACCACAAGATGAACCAGCAATATTAAATCCAATGTTCAAAGGATATAGATTTCACTTTACTGGATTACATCATGGACCAACTGGACATCCAACAGAAGATGCACAACTTAGTCAAAATTTAATAGATAGATTATTTAATAAAGTAAATGCACACTTAGATGAAGTAGAACAATGCGAAGAGTATATGCTTGAAGATGCAGATTATATGATTATTGCATATGGTTCTGTTGCATTATCAGCTAAAGATGCGATTAGAAGACTAAGAGATGAAGGAATAAAAGTAGGACTATTTAGACCAATTACACTTTGGCCAAGTCCAGCAAATAAAATAAAAGAATATTGTGAAAAAATAGATAAAGTTTTAGTTACAGAGCTAAATAAAGGTCAATATATACAAGAGATTCAAAGAGTTAGTAAAAGAGATGATTTTACTACACTATTTAAAGCAAATGGAAGACCTATTGCTCCGTTAGAAATTATTGAAAAAATAAAAGGAATGTAGTATGGCTTTTAACTATGATCAATACCTAAGAGTAGATAAAATGCCAACACTATGGTGTTGGGGTTGTGGAGATGGTGTTATCTTAAAAGCACTAATTAGAGCCATTGAAAAAGTTGGTTGGAATATGGATGATGTGTGTGTTGTATCTGGAATTGGTTGTTCTGGAAGATTTTCATCATATATAAATTGTAATACTGTTCACACAACACATGGTAGAACAATTGCTTATGCAACTGGTATAAAAATGGCAAACCCAGATAAACACGTAATTTGTGTAACTGGAGATGGTGATGGTCTTGCAATTGGAGGAAATCACACAATTCATGGATGTAGAAGAAATATAGATATAAATCATATTGTAGTAAATAACTTTATTTATGGATTAACTAACTCTCAAACAAGTCCTACAACTCCACAAGGAATGTGGACAGTAACTGCAAAAAGAGGTAATATTGACCCTACTTTTAATGCTTGTAATTTAGCAATTGCAGCTGGTGCTAGTTTTGTAGCAAGAGAGAGTATGTTAGAACCTAAAAAATTAGAAAAAGTTTTTGTTAAAGGTTTACAACATAAAGGTTACTCATTTTTTGATGTATTTTCAAACTGTCATGTTAATCTTGGTAGAAAAAATAAAATGGGTACTGCAATGGAAAATTTAGCATGGATTGATTCAATTACAGTTGCTAAAACAAAATTTGATAAATTAGAAGATAGTGAAAAAATAGGAAAATTTCCTACTGGAATTTTAAAACAAGATGACAAAGCTTTAGAGTATTGTGATGCATATGCAAAAGTAAAAGAAGCACACCAAAACAATACTAAAGTAGAACTTTAGGAGATATAAATGGCTAGAACATTGATGAGATTTACAGGTGTTGGTGGACAAGGTGTTTTACTTGCAGGTTCTATTTTTGCAGCTGCAAAAATTAAAGCTGGCGGATATGGATTAAAAACAGCAACATATACTTCACAAGTAAGAGGTGGTCCAACAGTTGTGGATATTACACTAGAAGATGAGCCTATTTTATTTCCATATGCAAATGATGGAGAGATAGATTTTATGCTTTCAGTTGCACAAATTTCATATGACCAATTTAAAAAAGGTGTAAAAGATGGTGGAATTATTGTAATTGAGCCAAATTTAGTAAAACCAACTAAAGAAGATAGAGAAAAATTTAAAATCTATGAAATTCCAATTATTACAATTGCAAAAGAAGAAGTAGGAAATGTTATTACTCAATCAGTATTAGCTTTATCAATAGCAAATCATATGTCAGGTGACATAGTTGATAATGAAATACTAAGAGAAACAATGCTTTCAAAAGTACCAGCAAAAGTACATGATATTAATAACAAAGCATTTGATTTGGGAATTAAATATGCCCAAGAAGCATTAGAAAAATAAAAACTCAATTTGAGTTTTTATTTTATAAAGTTTCGCCAACTTTTTAAAGAAGTTATCTCTTTATTACCTTTTAGAAAATCACTTTCACACAAAAAACCATAAACAGAACTATCATCTTCTAAAAAAACTGTTCCTATACATAAAGGTGAAGCAATTTGTTTCATAAACTTACCAAAGTTTTCCACTTTCATAGACCAAACTTCAACTTCAATTTGTGTTTGAACATTACTATCATATATCATTCCTGGTCTTATTGGCGATTTATTTTCAAGTACAAAAAGTCTATAACCTTTTTTTGTTTGTGTTTTTTTAACAAATTTTGCATCAAGCTCAACTAATTGCCAGTTTAATGCTAAGCCACTCATATGAGCACCACAAACACCTATTAAAATTTCATCTTCTTGCATAATTAATCCTTTGATAAATATCTTGAAGAGTATTCAAATAGTAGTTCTTCATCAAAATTATCACCAACTATTGTTACACCAAAAGGAAGACTATTTTTTCTAAATCCAGCTGGAAGTGCAATAGCACTTAAATCAAGAAGATTCATAAAATTTGTATAATAACCAAGATTTGTATTAAGTTGTATTGGATTTGCATTTACCTCATCAATTTTATATATTGTTCCAGTTGTAGGAGTTAAAATAAAATCAAACTTTTCTAATACTTCATCAACATATTTTCTATTTTTTTTCAAAATATACTCTGATTCAAAATAGTTTACTGCATCTATTTTTTCACCACTTTTTACAATAGTTCCAACTGTTTTATTTACAGCTTCTTCATGATTTGTAATCATATCTTTTATTGCAATATATCTTTCAGTTACCCAAGGTCCACTATAAAGTAAATTTGCACTTTCAATAAATGGTTCAAAATCTATTTCAACTACTTTTGCACCTAAAGACTCAAACTTTTCAACTGCTTTTATATATAAATTTTTTGCTTCTTCATCACCAAAAAATTCCAAATTCTCTTTTTTAGGTATCGCAAAAGTAAACTCTTTTTTTGCTTTTTTATTTGATGGAGTATAAACTCTACTATAAATATCTTCTTTGTCATATTTATTTGCCAAATTAAAAACAGTTTTTGCTTCACTTAATGTCTTAGCAAAAATAGTAACACAATCCAAACTTCTACAAGCTGGAACAACTCCAGATGTACTAATAACTCCTTTGGTTGCTTTTACTCCAATTAAGTTATTAAAAGCAGCTGGAACTCTTCCTGAACCTGCTGTATCAGTTCCTAAAGAAAAACTTGCCATTTCAAGTGCAACACTAACAGCACTTCCAGAACTAGAACCACCTGAAATATACTCTTTATTTATAGAGTTTCTACACTCACCATAATCACTTCTAGTTCCAACAAGTCCTGTTGCAAATTGGTCTAGGTTTGTTTTTCCTATTGGAATTGCACCTGCTTCTATTAATTTTTTTACTACAAATGCTGATTCATTTGCTATATATTTATACTCTTTACAAGCAGCAGTAGTAGGAATATTTTCTAAGTTTATATTATCTTTTATAGCAAAAGGAATACCATATAAAGGTAAATCTTCAATATTTTTATCTTTTAAATTTTCTATATAAGAAGATATTTCATCATTATTTAAAGTATAAATCCAAATATTATAATCTTTTGTTTGCTCTATTTTTTCAAAAATAGAAGAGATTACCTCTTCTACTTTAAGCTCACCACTTAGATATTTTTCTCTTAGAAGTTCAATATTTAAATTCATTTTTCATCCTTTTTTATAACCACTAAAATATCTCCACTTTCTATATTATCACCCTCTTTATATAATATTTTAGTAATAGTTCCAGATAATTCAGCTTCAATTTCTACTTCCATTTTCATACTTTCAAGTACTACTATTACATCAGAAGCTTTTACTTTATCACCAACTTTTACTTGCATTTTCCATATATTTCCAGACATAATAGATTCAACTGCTTCTTCATCATCACCTAATTCTATCTCATCTTTTACTTCATGATGTGCATCTTGAGCTTTAAAACTATCTAAGCCTTTCTCTTTCCACATATTTTTTTCATCATTGAAAGCTTTTTGTCTCATTTGATTAAATTCATCAATTTGAGTTTTTTTAGATTCAAGGAATTTTTTATACTCTTTTAGATTAAAGCTACCCTCTTCTATTTTCAATGAATACTTTCCAAATAAAAACTTACTTCTTATATCCATTAATTCATCATGACTCACTGGATAAAACTTAACAACATCAAAAAATCTAAGTAACCAAGGTTTAGTAAACTCTTTTGTAGTTTTAAAACTATTCCACATTTGTAAAGTTCTACCAAAAAGTTGATAACCTCCTGGCCCTTCCATTCCATATACACACATATAAGCTCCACCAATACCAACAGCATTTTGTGGAGTCCAAGTCCTTGCTGGATTATATTTTGTAGTTACAAATCTATGTGTTGGGTCAAGTGGCGTTGCAACAGGTGCTCCTAAATAAACATCTCCTAATCCCATAACTAAATAATCAGCATCAAAAATTGTATTTTTTACACTATCAATACTATTTATTCCATTTATTCTTCTAATAAATTCTATATTACTAGGACACCAAGGAGCATCTTTTCTAACCCCTTGTTGATACTTTTTAATAGCTAGTTGTATTCCCTCATCATTCCAAGATAGAGGTAAATAAACTGTTCTTGATTTAACTTCTAAATCATTTATACCATTTAATGAGTTTAATGCTTCATCAAGTAAACTAAGTAATTCATCTCTACTTATTTTTTTAGGATTAAAGTGTATTTGTAAAGACCTAATTCCAGGTGTTAAATCAACTAATCCTTCAATATTTTTATCTTCATAAAAACTCATTAAAGCATGAATAAAAAATCTAAGTTCAATATCAAGTTTTAACTCCCCTGCTTCAATTAAGATAAATTTATCTCCTGAAACCCTTACAGTTATATCAATACCTAACTCATCAAATTTTGCTTGTTTTATAATAGGAGTTTTAGATTCTATTTCATCTTTTATTGAATTAAAATCTTTTATATTTGGTAAAGTAGTATTATTTTCAATTGCACGTTCATACTCTTTTGTAAAATTATCTGCATCTTCAATAGACAATGGAATAAATTTTATTTTATCTCCAGCTTTTAGCTGTCCAACTTTATATAATTCACTTGATATTACAGTAGCAGGACAAACAAATCCACCTAAACTTGGTCCATCGGGTCCTAATATAATTGGCATATCTCCTGTAAAATCTATTGTTCCAAAAGCGTATGCATTATCATGAATATTTGAAGGGTGAAGCCCAGCATCACCTCCATCTTCCCTTGCCCATTTTGGAGCTGGTCCTATTAGTCTTACTCCTGTTCTACTTGAGTTAAAGTGAACTTCCCAAGATGAGTTAAAAAACTCTTTTATATCTTCATTTGTAAAAAAGTCAGGACTTCCATGAGGGCCATAAACTACACCAATTTCCCACTCATTTGTAAGAGAAGTAGATACTTTTAAAGTATTAAATTCTTGAGTTTTTGAAGCACTATATGATAATACATCTCCAGCTTTTAATGCTCTTCCAGAATGCCCTCCAAATTCACCTAAAGTAAATGTTGATGAACTTCCTAAAAATTTAGCCACATCAAAACCACCTTGAATAGCTAAATAAGTTCTATTTCCATTTCCAATAACTTTTTTAAACTCTAAAATATCATTTTCATTTACACTAATTGGCTCATACATATTTATCTCTTTGCCATTTAGTTTTGCTTGCATATTTGCTCCACCAAATGCAATAATACTTTTTTGTCTAAACTTAAATGTAGCTCCTATAAAAGTCATCTCTATAAATGAAGCATCTTCACTATTTTTTAATAATTTATTTAAAAGTCTTGGAGTTAAACTATCCATTGCTCCAGATGGTGGAATACCAACTGCCCAATATCCATGTCTTGCTGGATAGTCTTGAATTGTTGTCATTGTTCCTGATTTTAAAATATCAACTTTATAAGGTTTATACTCAAAGCTATCTAATACTTTTGTATAAAATGTTGCATCTTTAAAAAACTCTTGTTTACTAATTTGACTAAGATAAGTTAAGTTTGATTCTATTCCATAAACTCTACTTTTTTCTAAAACCTCTTGTAGTTTATTTATACTTTCACTTCTTGTATCTTCATATGTAATTAGTTTTGCTAATAATGGATCATAAAAAGCACTTACTTCACATCCATCATCAATCCAAGTATCACATCTTATATCACTTGGAAATTCCACTTTTGTAATAAGACCTGTGCTAGGTTGAAAGTTTTTAGAAGCATCTTCTGCATAAACTCTTACTTCAATAGCATGACCTTTTGGATTGTGCTTATACTCTAATAAATCACTATTATCACCAGCTGCTATTTTTATCATCCACTCAACTAAATCTACATTACAAACTTTTTCTGTAACACCATGCTCTACTTGAAGTCTTGTATTTACTTCAAGAAAATAGAACTCTTGTGTATTTGAATCATAAATATACTCAACAGTTCCAGCACTTTTATAGTTAACTGCTTTTGCAAGTTTAAAAGAGCTTTCATAAAGTTTTTCTCTTATCTCATCACTTAAATTAGGAGCAGGTGTCTCTTCAATTACTTTTTGATTTCTTCTTTGAATAGAACAATCTCTCTCTCCTAATGTTTTTACATTTCCTAACCCATCACCAAATATCTGAACTTCTATATGTCTTGCTTTTTCTATATATTTTTCTAAAAATACTCCACTATTACTAAAGTTATTTCCAGCTAATTTAATAACATTATCATAAGCTTCTTCTAATTGCTCTTTTGAAAAACAAAGTTTCATTCCTATTCCGCCACCACCAGCAGTACTTTTAAGCATCACTGGATAGCCAATTTCATCAGCTATTTTTACTGCTTCTTCTAAACTATTTAATAGTTCACTTCCTTCAAGTAATGGAACATTATTTTCTTTTGCAATTTTTCTTGCAGTATGTTTTAATCCAAAATCTTCAATCTGTTTTGAAGTTGGTCCTATAAATACAATACCGTTTTCTTCACATTTTTTTACAAATTCAACATTTTCACTTAAAAATCCATATCCAGGATGAATAGCATCAATTTCATACTCTTTTGAAATCTCTAATATTTTATTTGTATCTAAATATGATTCACTTAATACGTTTGAATTTAAAGCAACACTAATATCAGCATTCATCACAAAAGATGCATTTTTATCTGCATCACTATATATAGCAACAGATGTTATTCCTAGTTTTTTTAATGTTTTAATAATTCTATTAGCTATTTCACCACGATTGGCGATTAATACCTTTTTGAACATTTAATATCCTTAGAAATTTATTTGTGGGCCGTCCCAAGTGATAATATATTTTATAAGTCGTCTCATAAAATAAAAAGAGTAAGGCTCTTTTAAACCTGTGTTGTTAGTTTATTAATTATCCCAAATAATTAATTGAATAGGTGTTGGGTTATATCCATTACAAGGATTATTTAATTGAGGACAATTTGAAATTAAAACTAATGTATCCATTTGTGCTTGCATTTCAATATAATCTCCTGGTTTAGAAATACCATCAACAATTGCTAAATGCCCATCTTCTTCAACTGGAACATTCATAAAAAAGTTAATATTATTTGTAATATCTTTTGGATTCATCTCTAATTGAGAAATAACAGTTAAAAAATTATCTCTACATGAGTGCATATATTTTTTATTTAATCCAAATCTAACAGAGTTACTCTCAGCACTACAATGTCCACCTAAAGTATCATGATTTCCACAAGTATCTTCTACTATTTCCATCAATACATTATCATCACTACTTAAAAGTTTTGTTCCTGTTGTAATAAAAATACTACCTTGTTCTCTAATTGTATCAGTTGCACTATATCTATCATTTACATTATTTGCATTATAAAAAAGTGTATCAACTGCTTGACAACCTTCTAAATCAACTATTCTAAAAGTTTGACCTTTTTTTATAACTCTTCCCCAAGGAAGTCCTGATGGTAATTTTTCATTATAAATTGCATTTTCTATATTTTTTGACATCTTAAATCCTTACACAAAATATCTATTAGTATTAATAAAGCCTCTTTTAGCTTCTTCTGAATAATCAATATAATCTTCATCTTTGATTTCAACACTTTCAAAAACAGTAATCTCAACATCACTTGGATTATAAACTCCACTTTTGTCCATTGCATGTGGTGTATTAGATAAAATAAGTAAAATATCCATATGAGCAGTCAACTCAATATAATCACCCTCTTTTGCAGTTCTTTCATTTAAAACTAATTTTGAACCATCTTTAACATCAACTTTTCTAAATAAATTAAGCCCTTCTATTAGGTCTTTTTTTGTCATTCCATATTTTCCAAGTTCTATTAAAAAGTTCTCTTTATCAGATTTGTGATATCCGTTTCTACAACTTTGATAAGTAGCTTCACCACCAAAGTTTTCTTTGATAACTCTTTCATTACTAATTCCACCTAAAACATCTAATAATCCATCAGTTGTATCATCAGTAATAGCAAATAAAACTCTTCCCATTTCAGATAAAAGAACTTTTCCTTTACCTAAAAAAGCATTCCATTGAACTTTTACAGTATCAGCACTGTTAAATCTCTCTGCTGTATTAAAAGCGTTATAAAACATCGCACTTAAACTTGCATTTTCACCTAAAGCTTTTAATCTTACAGTTTGTCCTCTTTTTATAATTTTTGACCATTTTACACTTGAAGGTAATACTTCATTTAAAACTACATTATCACTTTTTATCATTTTTTACTCCTATTAAATATCCTTATTTCAAGGAATTTATACCTTTATGTTTTGCATCTATATCATTTACAATTGTTGAACCATATCTATTTGGATACTCTTCATCAACTCTTACTTTATCAAATACCAATACTCTTGTTCCTAGTTTAAAAGCTTCACTTATATCGTGAGTAACCATAACAACTCCAAAATTTAATTTTGAGTGTATATCCAAAAGTAACTCATGCATATCCATACTAATTCCAGGGTCTAATGCTCCAAAAGGTTCATCCAAAAGTAATAGTTTTGGTTTTTTAACTAAAGATTGTGCAATAGATAATCTTTGTTTCATACCTCCACTTAATTCATGTGGATATTTATCTTTTGAATCTATAAGACCAACAGCTTTTAATATCTCTTGTGCTTTTTCATAAGCTTGCTTTTTTTTAGCACCAAAAAGTTTTCCTAATAGTTTAGATTCTTCAAACTCTAAACCAATAATCACATTATCAATAACACTCAAATGATTTAAAGTTGAATATCTTTGAAAAACTATTCCTCTTTCATCACTTGGTTCATTTGGATAATCTTCACCCTCAAAATATAATCTTCCTTTAGATGGGTTTTCAACTCCCAAAAGCATTCTTAAAAATGTTGTTTTTCCACATCCAGATGGACCAACTAAAGTACAGAACTCTCCACTATCCATAGAAAAATTCAAATTTTCAAGAATAATATTTTCTCCATACTCTTTCCATATTCTTTTTGCTTCAACTAATTTCATCATCACTCCTTTCCAAACCAAGGAAATAGCCTTTGATTAAATTGTCTTAAGATAAAATCAATTAAAAAAGCTAAAATAGTAATCCAAATTACATATGGTAAAATCACATCCATTGCTAAATATCTTCTTACTAAAAATATCCTATATCCTAATCCTTCAGTTGCTGCAATCGCTTCTGCTGAGATTAAAAATATCCATGCTGTTCCTAAAGTCAATCTAATTGCATCAATTAGCCTTGGTAAAACTTGAGGTACAATTACTCTTGTTATTATCTGCCAAGTAGAAGCACCTAATGTTTGAACTTTTATTATCTGTTCACTTGGTATCTCTTTTACTCTTTGATAAATTTCTCTTGTCATAATAGGTGCAACACCTAAAATAATCAAAACAACTTTTGAAACTTCTCCTAAACCAAACACAATAAATAATATTGGTAACATAGCCATAGTTGGGACTAAAGATAAAAACCAAATCATTGGTGATAAAGTTGAAGTAACATAAGGAATAACTCCTATTGAAATACCTATCATTAGTGCAAATAAAGCACTAATGCCAACACCCATTGCCAATCTTTTCAAACTTGAAAGAGTATCATTTAGTAAAATATACTCTCCACTTCTTTTACTTTTTTCAAAAGCCATTCTACTCATAGAATCTATACACTTCTCAACAGAAGGTAGTAGTTTATCATTTGGGTTTTGAGCTAATCTTGCATTTGATGAGCTTACATAAACTACTACTATTAGTAAAAAAGGAAGAACTCCTAAAAAAAGGTTTATACTCTTTGAAGGGATTTGATTTATTAACCTTTTCATTAATTATCCTATTTAAAGCTTACCGTCCGCAGCCATTTTCATATATGTATCATCAAATCTTAATTTGATATTTCCTTTATCTCCTATAACTTTACCTTTAGGAAATTCAATTCCTACAAAACCATAATCACTTGCACCTTCTCCATAAAGACCATGATTAAATGAAAATTTTGCAACAAATTCCATTGTTTTCATAATTTGTTCGCTATTATTAAATTTAACAGCACTTGCTGGAGTATAGAACATATTTGTAGTTTTTAGTTGGTCTTCAAATCCTGGTAAATCTGTTCCTGAAGCTTTTGCCATAAGTGTTTTAAACTCATTTGCTTTTTTTGTATTTGCATTCATTAAACTCATCATTTCATACCAAGCACCAGTTAATGCTTTTCCTAAAGCTGGATTATCTTTTAAAGTTTTTGTATTTACTACCATTAAGTCAATAATTTCTCCAGGAATTTCTGAACTATTAAATAAGTTTTTAGCTTTAGGCATTGCTAAAATTTGACTAACTTGAGGTTTCCATGTAACAACAGAAGAAACTTGAGGAGTAGTATAAGCTGAAACAATATCAGCATCAGAAGTATTTACAACAGTTATATCTTTTTCACTAAGACCATTTTTTTCTAATGCTCTTGCTAATAAATAGTGAGAGATAGATAACTCAACTAAATTGATGTTTGTACCTTTTAAATCTGCAACTTTTTTAGCATCTTTAGAAATAATTACATCATTTCCATTTGAGAAATCCCCAATAATTAATGCAGTAGAATCAACTCCACCAGCTGCTGGAATCCCTAATGCATCAGTATTTGCCATAACACATCCATCAAACTCACCAGCGCTATATTGATTTATAGATTCAATATAATCATTAATTTGAACAATATCAATATTTATACCGTATTTTTTAGCCCATTTATCGATTATTTTTTGAGAATCAATAACATCCCAAGGCATCCAACCTACATAAATACTCCAAGCAACTTTGAAGTCTTTCTTAGTTTGTCCAAAAAGTGAAGTTGTAGAAATTCCTACAAATAAAGCTGTTATAGCCAATAACTTGAAAAGTTTTGTACTAGTTGATAGTTTCATCTTAGTCTCTCCTAAATAGAATTTAAAACACACTAGGAGGCATTAAACCTCCCGGGCTTTTATCCCTCCGTGTAACTCTATTTAAGAGTCGGTAACTCTCGGACCAGTCATTTAAAAAAATCGGAACCCTAGATACCTTTGTAGTTATACTGAGGCTAACGCCTCTCTAATATGTTTTTGTTGTATTCATTATAAATATTTTTTTTACAAATTATAAGATAGTTTATGTATAAATATTATCCAATTAAAATATTTAACAAATTTTAGTTGCTAACATATTTTAAGCCAATAATAGAAGAGATAAGAGTAAATAAGAAAAAAAGTCTTAAAAAACTTGCTGGCTCTTTATAATATAAAATTCCAACAATAATAGTTCCAAAAGCACCAATTCCTGTCCATATTGCATATGCTGTTCCTATTGGTATTGATTGTATTGCTTTTGTAAGAGAATAAAAGCTTCCAGCTGCAAATAGTAAAAATATTATTGTAGGGAATACTCTTGTGAAATTATCTGTCAATTTTAACATTGAAGCAAAACCAACTTCTAAAATCCCTGCTAAAATCAAATACATCCATGCTGTCATTTTAATCCTTTTTTTAAATATATCTTTCCTAGAAAGATAATTGTATATTATTAAATTTGTTCTTAAATCTATCTTTCTTAGAAAGATAAATTTTATTATGTTATAATTTTATTATGAATATAAAACAACTAAAAGAAAACCTTGAAAATATAAAAATACAAACACCAGATATTTATAAAGATAGTATGAATATAACAATTCCTTTTTTCCTATTATCAAGTAAATTATTTGAACATGGTGAAAAAATGTTAAAAGAAAAGTACAATCTAAATCAAACAGAGCTTGATATTTTATCACTTGTATATTATTCAACTGATGAAAAATATAGAATTACTCCTACAAAACTATATGATATGATGCTTTTTTCTTCAGGAGGAATGACAAAAGCACTAAAAAAACTTGAAAGCAAAAATTATATAAAAAGAGTTGAAAATGAAAATGACAAAAGAAGTAAATTAGTTGAGTTAACTTCATTGGGAAAAGAAATTGCAGTAAAAGCTATAAAAGATATCGTTGAGTTTGAAGATAAATCTTTTTCAAAATTAGATAAACAAGAACAACAGCTTTTAAGCAAACTACTATTAAAAGCACTTTATTAAAACTATATATAAAATAGCACTAAAATTGCCTCTATATAAGCTCTAATTAGATAAAATATAGCCCTTATAAAAGTTATATCAAAGGTTTTATTAATATGAGTGAAAACAAAGATTTTTTACGTACAATAGTTGAAAAAGACTTAAAATCAAACAAATATAAAGAGATTATTACTAGATTTCCTCCTGAGCCAAATGGTTTCCCACACATTGGACATGCAAAATCAATTTGTATAAATTTTGGAATTGCAAAAGATTATAATGGTTATTGTAATTTAAGAATGGATGATACAAATCCAACAACAGAAGATACAAAATATGTAGAAGCATTAAAAGATGCTGTTCAATGGCTAGGTTTTGAATGGAAAGGTGAAGTAAAACATACATCTGATTATTTTCCTAAAATATATGAATATGCTATAAAACTAATCAAAATGGGTAAAGCCTATGTTGATAGTATTTCAGAAGAACAGATGAAAGAGTATAGAGGAACAGTAACAGAGCCTGGAAAAAGAAGTGAATTTGCAAATAGAACAATAGAAGAAAACCTTGAACTTTTTGAAAAAATGAAAAATGGTGAATTTAAAGATGGTGAGCATGTACTAAGAGCAAAAATTGATATGAGTGCAGCAAATATGAAACTAAGAGACCCACTTTTATATAGAATTAGACATTCACACCATTTTAGAACAGGTGATGAGTGGTGTATCTATCCTATGTATGATTTTGCTCATTGTTTATCTGATTATATAGAAGGTGTATCTCACTCAATTTGTACACTTGAATTTGAAAACAATAGAGATATTTATGACTGGACACTAGATGCTTTAGAATTAGAGCCACCAAGACCATACCAACATGAGTTTGCAAGATTAGGTATAAATTATACTGTAATGAGTAAAAGAAAACTTTTAGAGCTTGTAAATGGTAATTATGTAAATGGTTGGGATGACCCAAGAATGCCAACAATCGCAGGATATAAAAGAAGAGGATATACTCCTGAATCTATATTAAATTTTTGTGACCAAATAGGTATTGCAAAAGCTAACTCAATGGTTGATGTATCACAACTTGAATTTTGTATTAGAGATGATTTAAATAAAAAAGTTCCAAGAGTTATGTGTGTACTTGACCCTATAAAAGTAACTATTGAAAACTATGAAGGAAGTGAAGAAATAGAAGCTTCATACTATCCTCATGATGTTCCAAAAGAGGGTTCAAGAAAAATTCCTTTTTCTAGTGAAGTTTATATTGAAAGAGAAGACTTTAGTGAAAACCCAGTAAAAGGTTATAATAGATTAACTTTAGAACAACCAGTAAGATTAAGATATGCATATATCATAACTTGTAAAGAGATAAAAAAAGATGCAAATGGAAATATCGTAGAGATAATTGCAACTTATAATCCAAACTCAAAAAGTGGTCATGATACAAGTGGAATAAAAGTAAAAAGTGCTATTCACTGGGTTGATGCAAAACAATCTAAAAAAGTTGAAGTAAGACTTTATGATAGACTTTACAAAAATGAAGCACCGCAAGGATTAGAAGACTTAAATCCTCACTCACTTTCAATTATAAAAGATGCTTTAGTTGAACCTGCTGTGATTACACAAAAAGCAGATGAGAGATTTCAATTTGAAAGACAAGGTTATTTTTATGCAGACCCAATTGATTATACTGATGAAAAACCAGTATTTAATAAAATTGTTAGTTTAAAAGACTCTTGGGCTAAAAAAAGTAAAAAAGAAGAAGATAAACCAAAAGAAGAAACTGTAAAAAAAGTTGAGAAAAAAGAGGTTATTCATGGTGAAGCAGAACCTTTAACACAAGAACAACAAATACTTTTTGATAGATATACAAAAGAGTTAAAACTTAATAATGAAGTTTCAAATATTTTAGCAAGAGATGAAAAACTATCTTCTTTTTATGAACAAGCATTAAAAGAGTTAAACAGCCCTATTTCATTAGCAAATGTAATTGCAAATGATGTAGCAAAAGAGTTAAAAGAAAAAGAGATAACTGAACTTAAATTTACACCATCACAAATTGCTAAACTTGTAAAAATGATAGATGAAGAACTTATCTCAAGTAAAATTGCAAAACAAGTATTTGAAGAGATGGTAAAAACTGGAGAAGAACCTTCTAAGATTGTTGAAGATAAAGGTTTAGTTCAAATTAGCGACCCTAATGTAATTTTACCAATTATTGATGAAATTATTGAGAAAAATCCAGAAAATGTAGAAAAATACAAAGCTGGAAATCAAAAACTATTTGGATTTTTTATTGGTCAAGTTTTAAAAGCAACAGGCGGAAAAGCAAATCCTAAAGTAGTAAATAATCTTGTGGCTGAAAAGTTAAAATAGCCACAAGAAAAAATCAATCAAGATAAGAAGTATATTCTTCTATCTTTTTTTCTAATCTAGAAGATAGATAAAGGTTTGAATTTTTTAAACAAGAAAGAATAAACTTCGCTTCTTTTAAATAAGAGTTTTTCTTCTCATTATCCCAATGTTTTGGAGGCTCTTGTAAGTTTGTAATTCTATCTGCTAATTTAACTAATTGAATTTCATATGGCTGCTCTAAAATTCTATTTAAACTGTCTTGCATCTGCTCTTTTTTAGGTAAGTTTTTATTTTTACTTAAAGCATCAACACCCTCTGCTACTTCAAGTCCAAATTCATCAAAAACATCATCAAAAGTAAAAGATGTATCTTCTATTACATCATGTAATAAAGCACAAGTAATAGCTAAATCGGCTTTATCATCTGGCATATTTGATTCTATTGAAGCATGAATAACTTCCATAGCAACACTACAAAGATGAGATAAATAAGGTAAATCTTTTGGTGTTTTTTGTTCACCATGTGCTTTTGCTGCAAAATTTAATGCTTTTAAATATTTCTCTTGTGAAAACATACTATTTTCCTTGATTTATAATATTATTTGATTTTGAAAAGTTAATCAAATCTTCTGTTGTTTGTACTGTATCTGGCAGATTATTTATACTTTTTTGTAAAAGATGAGTTGTACTTAAAGCATCACTATATGCTCTATGTAAATTATCAATATTTATATGAAGTAACTCTTTTAAAAAATCTAGTCCATATCTTTGTGCAGCTATTGTTCTTTTTGCAAGGGCAATAGTACAAAGTTTTCTATTTTCTAATTTTCCTAAATGATACTTTTTAAAAGAGTTAGATATAAAGTTATAATCAAATTTAATATCATGCGCAACAAAAACATCATCTTGTAAAAAGATTTTAAAATCACTTAATACTTTTTCAATTGCTGGAGCATGTTCTAACATTTTTGGTGTAATATGAGTAACTTCTTGAATATATCTTGGTACTTGCTTGGCATAAACCAGTGAATCAAATTTATCAATTACTTTTCCAGCTTTATATTTAACTGCACCCAATTCAATAATTTGTCCTTTATTTACATCAGAACCATTTGTTTCTATATCAACAATACAAAAAGTTTGTTCTTTTAGTAATGTTTTTGCAGTTTTCAAATAGATATTATCACCACTTAATTCAATTGGTAAACCATTTGATAAAAGTAGTTCAAACTCTAGTTCTGGATTGTCATAAAAAGTATCTTTAAAACTATCCAATTCATTTAAAAACTCTTCTAGTGGCATTTCACTTTTTTTTAGTTTTGCAACTAGTTTATCTATATTTGATAAGACTATTTTGTTTTTTCTTTTATTTCCCATTTGCTGATTTTATAAACTCTTTCATTTTTTCTTTATCTTTTTTCCCTTTTGACTTTTCAACACCACTACTAACATCAACAGCAAAAAAGTTATAATCTTTTAACTCTTTTAAATTAGCAGAAGTTAATCCCCCTGCTAAAATAAATTTAGAACAATCAACATTATCAAACCACTCTAAAGCAACTCTTTTTCCAGCCCCACCAAACTCTTCAACAAAAGCATCAATTAAATAGTAACTATTTTTATTTAGTTGTTCCAAATCTTTTTTTGATTTTGCTCTTACAACTTCAATATATTTGATATTTAAATTATCAAAATCAGTGTTATTTTCATCATCAATAATTTGTGCTAATTGCATATTTGATACTTTACATATATCATTTATATGCTTAGAAGATTCATTAACAAACAATCCAACAGATTGAACAAAAGGAGGTAATAAATCTACAATTTGTCTAGCTTCGAAAGGATCAATATATCTTGGACTTTTTTCATAGAAAACAAAACCTAAAGCATTAACTCCTGCATCTATGGCATCAAGAGCATCTTGTAAGTTTGTTATTCCACATATTTTTACACGCATTTTATTTCTTTATATTTGTAAACTTTTTATTGCTTTTGAATAATCTTCATTTCCAAAAACATAACTTCCAGCAACTACAACATCAACACCTGCATCTTTTAATTGCTGAATATTTTTATCATTAACTCCACCATCTACTTCAATTAAACAGTTTGGGTTTCTTTTATTTATTAGCTCTTTTAACTTAGAGGCTTTTTCTACTACGCTAGAGATGAATTTTTGTCCACCAAAACCTGGATTTACTGACATCAATAAAACCATATCCAAATCTTCAAGTAAGTATTCAATACTTTCAGGAGTTGTATGTGGATTTAATACAATTGCAGGTTTTATTCCATAAGATCTAATTTTTTGAATAAGTCTATGAGGATGTTTTTCACTTTCAATATGAAAAGAGATAAACTCAGGTTTTAAAGGTGCAAAAAGTTCAACAAAAAAAGTATTATTTTCAACCATAAGATGAACATCTAATGGTTTTGTTGCTGCTTTTGCAACAGGATTTACAACAACTGGTCCAATTGTCATATTAGGAACAAAATGTCCATCCATAATGTCAACATGAATTAAATCACAACCACCATCACAAATTGCTTTTATCTCTTCATCTAATTTTCCAAAATCTGCTGAAAGTATTGAGGGTGCTACAAGCATAGAGTATAACCTTTGATAAATTAATTTTTGGGGATTATAGCATTTTTTCTTGAAAAGCAATTTTAAAAATTTAAAATAAGATACTTAAAGATATATTGTGTTATAAATTACTTACAAAATTATAGGAATTTATATGAAGATAATCACACTTTTTATTTTACTTTTTACAACACTTTATTCTCAAGATATTGATGCAGATTTATTAAAAAAAGCAAAAGCATTTGAAAATAATAGAAACTATAAAGAAGCTATGCAAATATATAAACAAATTGCTTTAAAGCAATATCCCAAGAAAGAAGAAGTTTCAATAAAAAAAGAAGAAAAAGTAGTAGATATAAAACTTAATAAATTTGAGAAAATAAAAAAAAGATTTTATAGAGAACATATAGAAAGAACAGATGATAAACAAACATCAAATACTTTAGAACAGATGATTATTAGTGATTTTGGATTATATCCTTATAAAACAAATTATTTATTACCTATTACATATGATACAAAACAAAAAGATGGAAGAGACCAATATGAAACAAAATTTCAATTTAGTATAGAAAAACCTCTTTTTTATAATGCTTTTGGATTAAAAGAGACAATTTCATTTGGATATACACAAAAATCATATTGGCAAACAGCAAAAGATTCATCTCCATTTAGAGAATCAAATTACCAACCAGAGATATTTGTAACTTTTCCATATGGAAACAAACAATCAAGTCTAAAAGCATATAAAGTCTCACTATTGCATGAATCAAATGGTCAAGATAAAGAGGATTCAAGGTCATGGAATAGAATATACTTAGAGAGTTATTTTCAGTTTACAAATCTACTTTTTGTACCTAGAATTTGGTATAGAATTCCAGAGAGTGAAAGTAGTGACGATAACAAAGATATTGAGAAATATTTAGGTTATGGAGATATAACATTAATCTATCCATATAAAAAACATACATTTGAATTAAAACTTAGAAATAATCTAAGATTAAATGAAGAAAATAAAGGTTCTGCTGAATTTAACTGGACATTTCCTTTACCTGATTTTCTTAATTTTGCTAATAGTTTTGGATACTTACAAATATTTTCTGGATATGGTGATAGTTTAATTGATTATGATGAAGAGATAAATAAAATAGGTTTTGGTATCGCTTTTTCTCGATAATTTATACCAAATATTCTTTTTGTAGAATTTGGTATATAATTTGTAGAATCTGGTATTCAAATAGTTTTGCAATCCTTTTATAATACCCTTGCGAATTTAAATTAAAAGGACGAAACAAATGGAATTTTCTTTTCATAATCCAACTGGTATAGAATTTGGAAAAGGTAAAATAAAAGAGATTGCAAACTTAATCCCAAAAGATAATAAAGTATTAGTAGTTTATGGTGGTGGGTCAATCAAAAAAAATGGTGCTTACGACCAAGTAGTTGAAGCTTTAAAAGATCACCAATGGGTAGAATTTGGTGGAGTTGAAGTAAATCCTACTGTTGAAACAATGAACAAAGCAGTTGAACTTATCAAAGCTGAAGGTGTTGATTTTATCTTAGCTGTTGGTGGTGGTTCTGTTATTGATGGATGTAAATATGCTGCTGCAACTGCACTATATGATGGTGATGGTTGGGACTTCTTAGATGGTACTGCTGAAGTTCAAAAAGCACTTCCTATTGGAGTTGTTTTAACACTTGCTGCAACTGGTTCAGAATCAAATAACTTAACTGTTGTTTCAAGAAAAACTACAGATGAAAAAAGAATGTATTTTTCTAATCATTCATACCCACAATTTGCAGTATTAGACCCATCATTTATGGGAACTTTATCTGACAGACAATTAGGTAATGGTTTAGTAGATGCATTTGTACATATTTCTGAACAATATTTAACAAAAACAAATGACTTATTAGTAAATGATGGTTATGCTGAAACATTATATAAAGGTTTAGTAACTTTAGCCCAAAGATGGGATGAAAGAAGAACATTATGGTGGCAAGAAAACTTAATGCACATCTGTAATCAAGCACTTAACTTCCAATTAGCAAATGGTGTTTGCCAAGACTGGTCAACTCACATTATTGGACACGAGTTAACTGCATTCTATGGATTAGACCATGCTAGATCATTAGCTGTTATCTTACCTCACTTATTAAGAGAAATGATTGATGAAAAACAAGATAAATTAGCTCAATTTGGTAAAAATGTATTTGGAATTGAAAATAACAATGAAGCAATTATTAACAAAATGGAAAAAGTATTTGAATCAGTTGGATTACCAACAAGATTAAGTGCTTATGAAATTGATGATAAAGTAGTTGAAAATGTTCAAAATGCATTTAAATCTCATGGTTACACAGAGATTGGAGAAAATGGAACTGTTACTTTAGATAAAGTAGAAAAAATTATTAACAGATCTATTGCAGCGTAAGTTTAAACTTACCCTACACTAACAAGAGGCTTTTGCCTCTTTTGGTGAATAACCAAAATAACTCTTAAAATCTCTACTAAAATGTGAAGGATTATCATATCCTAACTCATTAGCTACATCAACAACTTTATAATCATATTTTGTTAAAAAATCTTTTGCTTTTGAAAGTCTAATTTTTTTAATATATTGTAAAGGAGTATGAGAAGTAATCTTTTTAAAATGGTTATGAAAAGATGAAACACTCATATCACAAACTCTTGCAAGAGTTTCCATATCATGATTTTCTTTATAGTTATCATGTATTATTTTCAAGGCTTTTGCAATTTTTGATTCTGTATTCTCTTCTAAAAACATTTTATGCAACATTTTTGCATTTTGACCTATTGCTATCCTATAAAATAGCTCAGTTAATACACCATTTGCTAATATTGTTGATTCTTCTTTTGATTCTAATATATCTAATAATTTTGAAGTGATATTCTCTATTTCTTCTGTTACTTTATCTGAAAAAATACCAAAAGTACTATTACTTTTATTTTCAAACTCTCGTGTACCTAATTTTTCTATAATATCATACATAATTTTTCTATCTAGCGAAATTAGTAAACAAATAAATGGCTCATCTTTTGTTGCATAAGTTTCACACTCTAAAGGAAGTGTAGTAGGAACAACTAAATAGTTATCACAGTCAAAGGCAAAACTATTGCTAGCTAAATTAGCAATCTTTTTACCTTGTAAAACCAATATTAAACATACATCATAAATTAAAGGGCTTTTAGGTTCATAAGTAGCTGTTTTAAAAATTTTTACACTTGGTAAATTTGTATCGTGAACTCCATCTTCTATATATAATATTTCTCTATTTTCTATAATACTTTTTTTCATTTTCGTCTTTAATATTCATATAATTTCGCAATTATAATATAAAAACTTTAATATATAATTTTTGCTTTAAATTAGTTTTTTGCAATAGAATCTAATAACTTATGCAATTGAACTGCATCATCAAAACTAGGAGCAGTTTTTGTACCATTTTTTATATCACTTGCAATTAAAGCATAAATTCCAGCAACATTTCTAGGTATTAAATCTTCTGGTTTATTTTGATATAACTCTTTTGGTATTTCTACTTTTTTCAACTCTTTATCTTCACTTTTAGCTGCATATATTTCAAAATTTGCAAACTGTCCATGTCCGATATCACCTCTTACTTGAATATCCCCATTTGTTCCATTTATTTCCCATAAAAAGTTTGTACCTTTTGATAATCCACCTCTATAATGTGCAGAAAATGCAGCGCCATTTTGAAATACTCCATTTGCCATAATTTGATCTGCTGCTGATTGAGTGATAGTTTCATTTGTATCTGCAACTAAAACTTTATCTCTTCTTGTAATTAATCGACCAGAAATATCTGTGATATTTCCTATTACTTCTTGAATTCCAGCAAGTGTATGTCCAAAAGGAATTGTAAGCATTGTTGCACCTTTTGATTTATCACTTAAATATGCTAAATCTTTTATAGTTTGTGCACCCCATTGTCCACCATCTCCAACAAGTGTAGAGGAAAGAACATCTCCAACAAAACCTTTATTTAGCATCTGTTTTATATAATTTACTTCAACTGATACTCTCATTTGATTTCCAACAGTTGCTACAACACCTTTTTGTTTTGCAAGTTGTGCTAATTTAATAGCCTCTTCTAAACCATTTCCCAATGGCCATTCACAATGAACATTTTTGCCAGCATTTAATGCAGCACTTACTAATTCAAAATGATAAGGAACTTTAACAGTAACAACTACTAAATCAATTTCGTCACTATTTACTAAATCATTTGCTGTTTCAAAAGCAAAAGGAATATTTAATACTTCGGCACTTTTTTTTGCACTTTCATAAGTTGAATTTGCAACACCTACTATTTCAAAATCATCTTTTAGAAACTTCAATGCAGGATAGTGAGCCACAAAAGCCCAATGACTATCAAAATTTAAACCTATAAAACCTACTCTAATTTTATTATTCATTTTATACTCCCCACAAATATATTATAAATAATTATAAACTATTGATAAAAAATTTACTAGAAAAATAATCCAAACAAATTGTCATATCCTCTAAATTTTTTCATATTTAACCAAAGTATGGTTTTCTTCCTTTAAACAATCATCAATTATCTTAGAAATAATTTTCCAATCACCCCTTGCTAAACCAGCTCCAATTTTAGGATATGCAATTTTTTTACCATGAAATTCTTCTTTTATTTTTAAAAATACACTTTTTATTGCTTCATAATCTACATTTATTTTATCTGTATTCCAGTCATATTGAGTATATGCATTTATAATATAAAAGGAACTATTTTTATTTTCAATTTTTACTTTAGTATAAGTACCAAGTTTTGATTTATCGCCTTTTTTAGTTTTACAATCCTCTTCATAAGCACTTGGAAATTCATCTTTTATTCTCTTTGCAATTCCAGCATCCATTGCACAAAAACAGTTACAGCCATGAATAATTACATCAAATTCTCCACTTTTGGCTAAAAAAATCAAATCTGCTTTTTTTATGTTCATTAAATACCTTTTTTTATTTTGCTTTTGTTCTTTTTATACAATAATTTGCTATTATTAATACTTAATTAAAAAAATAATAAAAAAGGCTTATATATGAATTCAAATGATGAGGAGTCTTTGCAATTAGAAGATTATATATTAAAAGCAGATAAATTAATAACTTTTGATAAAAACTTTGATGAAGCAATAAAATATTTAGAAGAAGCTCTTATTTTACACCCTACTAACTATCTAATTTATAGTAAAATTGGTTACTGCTTTATGCAATTAGAAGATTATGATGATGCAATAATATTTTTTAAAAAAGCGATTTCTTTTTCAATAAATGATTCTACTACTTATTATAATTTAGCTATTTGTCTTGAAGAGTTAGATTATGAAGATTATGAAGAAATAGATAAGTACTATGAAAAAAGTATAGTATGTGCACTTGCATCATTTGAAAAAGACCCTTCAAATTATATCTATATAAAATATATTGCTGATGCGTTTTTCAAACTTGAAAACTATAAAAAATCTATAAACTATTATGAAAGATTTTTAAAATATCAATTAGATGAAGAAGTACTTGAATTTTTAGGGTATTCTTATCTTTATCAAAAAGAAGATTTTAATAAAGCCATTTTAAATTTAAAAAAAGCCATCAAATACATAAAAGATAATGATAAAAAAATATATCTTTATAAAGTAATTATTAGTATTTATTACTACGATTTAAGACAATATGATGAAGCCATAAAAATCTATCATAAAATAATAGAGATTTCACCAAAAGAAGATTTAGTACAACTATATTTTAATATTGCAGATATTTATAGAAGAGATGTAAAAGATTATGAAAAAGCAGTTGAGTTTTATCATAAGTCATTAGAATATGATGATAACTTTGAGCCATCATATACTTGGCTTGCTTGTACACACAGCTATAAAAAAGAGCATCAATTAGCATTAAAATATTTTTTAATTGCAAAAGATTTAAATCCTACAAGTGTTGAAGTTTACAACAATTTAGTTTATGTATATAGTGATTTAGGAATGTATGATAAAGTAGAAGAAAATTTACTAAAAGCTTTAGAAATTGATCCATTATATGATGCTGTTTTATTAGCAATGCTTGAAATAAATCTTATTTTAGGAAAAGAGTTTGATAAAAATTGTGTAAATACTATTTTAGAAAATTATAGTGAAGTAAGTTCTGTAATGGCAGAGTATAATATGCTAAGAATTTTAAAACTTGCAGTTGAAAATAAAGATATAAAAGATGAATTAGCAAATTGGGAAAAAGAATATAATCAATTAAGACAAGGTTATAGTATAGAAGCTTTAAGAAATTGGGCAAATAAATTAAATAATCAAACTAAACAAACTGTATTAAATGCTTTAGATATTTTCAAAAAAGAAGATTAAATATGACCTACTTTAAGTAGGTCATATTAGTTATTTATTTTCTTTATATTCTCTTCTATATTTATGTAAAAGAGGCTCTGTATAACCTGAAGGTTGAGCTTTTCCTTTAAAAATCAAATCACTTGCTGCTTTAAATGCATATCCATCGTAATTTGGTGCCATATTTTCATAACTTGCATCTTTTTCATTTTGTTTATCAACAACTTTTGCCATCTGTTTTTGATCTGTCAACCCTATATCATACTCAAAACAATAAAATTCTAAGCAGCCATTTCTTTTTGTAACATTTTTTCTTTCATCATTCTTTTTTCAAACTCTACTGGTGATAAATTATTATTTGCACTATGTAATCTCTCACGATTATAAAACACTTCAATATATTCAAATATATCTTGATTAGCTTGTGCTTTAGTATGATATATTTTGTGATGTGTAAGTTCAGTTTTTAGTGTATGGAAAAAACTCTCTGCAACTGCATTATCATGACAATTACCTTTTCTACTCATACTTTGAATGACACCATATTGTTTGAGTAAATCTTTATGTTCATAAGAAGCGTATTGACTACCTCTATCTGTATGCCACAATAACCCTTTTAATGGTCTACGCCTAGTTATAGCCATATTTAAAGCATCATTCACAAGTTTTGTATGTAATTTATCTTGCATTGACCATCCAACTATTTTTCTTGAATATAAATCAATAACAGTCGCTAAATACAACCATCCTTCACTTGTAGAGATATAGGTAATATCACCAACATACTTCTCATCTGGAGATGATGCATAAAAGTCTCTATTTAAAATATTTGGAGCTATTGGAAGATTGTGATTAGAATCTGTTGTCATCACTTTAAATCTTTTTTTCATTTTTACAGACAGTCCCAGATAACTCATGATATTTCTAACTCTTCTTCGAGATACAATCACTCCATATCGCTCAAGCAATTTATCCTTGATTCTTCTTGTTCCATATGTCTGGCGTGACTGTAAAAATATAATCTCAATAAGTTCATTTAACTTCTCATCAATTTTGTGTATGACTGATCCATTTTTAATCCAATGATAGTAACTACTTTTATCTACTTGAAAAACTTTACACATAACTCCAACACTGAAACTCTCTTTATGCTCTTTAATCCATGCATACTTTATAGAGTTTCCTTTGCGAAATATGCTGTTGCCTTTTTTAATATATCCTTTTCTTGTTTTAAAAGCTTATTTTCTTTATGTAAGCGTTTGAGCTCTTCAGTAGAATCCCTAAACTCTTTTGTGTGTCTTTGTCCTCTCATTTGAACCTCTCAATAATTCTTATTTTAACTCAGTCTTTATTAATTTCTGAGTATGAATTATTGTAGCCGGATCAGTATTTATTGTCTACAATTTATACAAAAATAAAATTTTTTATTTTACAAATTTAAATTTTGATTTTTGTAATTGTGCTATAATAGGCGTTCAAAGAGATTTTATAAATATAATAATTTTTTTAAAAAATTTTGAAAGAAAAAAATGAATAATACAAAAAGAAACAGAACAATGTTAATTGACTTTTATGAATTCACAATGGCAAATGGCTATTTTAATTCAAAACTAAAAGATAAAACTGTCTATTTTGATATATCTTTTAGAAAAGTTCCAGACCAAGGTGGCTATGCAATTTTTGCAGGTCTTGAAAGTATGATTAAATATATTGAGAATTTTGAGTTTACTAAAGATGATTTAGAATATCTAAAAAAACAAAATCTTTTTAGCGAAGATTTTTTAGAATATTTAAAAACTTTTAAATTTACTGGGGATATTTATTGTGTAAAAGAAGGTACTGTAATATTTCCTTATGAACCAGTTCTTACTGTTAAAGCAAATTTAGTAGAAGCACAACTTTTAGAAACATATCTTTTATTATGTTTCAACCACCAATCATTAATTGCTACAAAATCAAGTAGAATTAAAAGAGCAGCAAAAGGTAGAGTTGTATTAGAAATGGGTGCAAGAAGAGCACATGGAGTAAGTAGTGCAAATAATGGTTCAAGAGCAGCTTATATTGCTGGAATTGATGCTACTAGTAATACTTTAGCTGATTGTATGTATGGAATACCTTGTAGTGGAACAATGGCACATTCTTGGGTTCAGATGTTTGATAGTGAAGAAGAAGCATTTAGAGAGTATGTTAAAACTTACCCAAATAATGCAACTTTACTTGTAGATACATATGATACATTAAGATCTGGTATTCCAAATGCAATAAAAATTATAAAAGAAGAGTTACTTCCAAAAAATGTAACTAATTTTGCAATTAGAATTGATTCAGGAGATTTAACATATTTATCTAAACAAGCAAGAAAAATGTTAGATGAAGCTGGATTACAAATGTGTAAAATAGTAGTTAGTAATGCTTTAGATGAGTATCTAATTGAAGCTTTATTAAATCAAGGTGCACCAATTGATGTATTTGGAGTAGGAGAAAGACTTGTAACTGCTAAAAGTAATCCTGTACTTGGTGGTGTTTACAAACTTTGTGCAATGGAAGATGAAGATAAAATTACACCAAAAATAAAAATTAGTGATAATCCTGTAAAAATTACTATTCCCCACTTCAAAAAGTTATATAGAATATATGATAAAAAAACACACAAAGCAAAAGCTGATTTAATAACTATATTTGATGAAAAAATTGATGAATCAAAACCTTTAACAATTTTTGACCCAGAACATACATGGAAAACACAAACATTTAAAGAATACATAATAAAAGATATCAGAGAAACTATTTATAAAGATGGTAAATTAGTATATAAATTACCAACATTAGATGAAATTAGAGCTCATGCAAAAGATGAACTTAGTTATTTATGGGATGAAGTTTTAAGATTTGATAATCCTCACAAATATTATGTTGATTTATCTGAAGATTTATGGCAAACAAAACTTGATTTAATCAAAAAAATGAAAAGTTCTCTTTAATTAGAGCTTTTCATTAGATTTTCAATACTTCTTTGATTTCTAGTTTTTCTTACACTCTTTATCCAATAAAAATTTGTAAAATACATACAAATTAAAGCTGAAACTACTCCTAAAACAATTGCACCTGTATATAAACTAAGAGCAATTTGGTCCATATTGTCATACATTGATTTGAAACTAAATGTTACTGGATTTTTTGTTTGAAAAATAAAATTACCAATCTCATATTCAAAATAGAATAGTGGTGGCATTGTTACTGGATTACTTACAAATATAAGAGCAAAACTAATTGGAAAATTTGCATTAAAAACAATTGCTAAAAAAGTTGCTAATAACATTTGCAAAGGCATTGGAATACAAGCAACAAATATACCTATAAAGACTCCTAATGCTACTTTTCTTCGTGAAAGACTCCATATTTGTTTTTTATATAATAGTTTTCCAAAGATTTTTAAAAATTTCTGTTTTTGTATTTTTTCATGTGTAGGAAGTATCTTTTTTAACTTTTTTCTTGGCAAAGCTAACCCTTTATTTTAGATGAATTATTTTATCTAAAAAAAGGGATTTTTCTGTTTACAAAACAGATATAATTTTTATTTTAAGTCTATTTTATTTATCTGCCCACATTTTTATTTAATTCTTTATTATATCTATCTCCATAAATTTTAATAGTTGATAATTCTTCATTTATTTTTATCATTTCTTCTTTAGAAAAAGATACATTTGTAGCAGCAAGATTCTCTTTTAATCTATCTAATTTTGTAGTTCCAGGTATTGGAATTATATTATCACTTTGAGCTAAAACCCAAGATAATGCAACTTGAGAAGCTGTTGCTTCTTTTTGTTTTGCAATTTTCTTTATAAACTCTACTAAAACTTGATTTACTTTTAAATTCTGTTTTTCAAATCTAGGAACAATACTTCTAAAATCATCACTTCCAAATGTAGTATTTTCATCAATTCTTGATGTTAAAAAGCCTTTTCCCAAAGGAGAAAAAGGAACTAAAGATATATTTAGTTCTTTTAATAGTGGTAAGAGTTCATTTTCTGGTTCTCTCCACATCATAGAGTATTCACTTTGTATTGCACTAAGAGGCAAAACATTATGTGCTTTTTTTATAGTTTCAACAGAAGGTTCACTAATTCCCCATGTTTTTACTTTACCCTCTTTTATTAAAGACGCAACTACATTTGCCACTTCTTCTACTGGAATAGTTGGGTCAACTCTATGTTGATAAAGTAAATCAATACAATCAGTTTTTAATCTTTTTAATGAACCTTCAACACCTTGCTTTATCTTTTTTAAATCACTACTTATTATCTGTTTTGAATTTTCAATTGTTACACCAAATTTTGTTGCAATAACTCCATCTTTTCTAATTGGCGCTAATGCTTTTCCAAGAAGTTCTTCATATTTACCATTTAATCTAAATATCTATTTTTATCTTCTTTTGTATCAATATCAACTGCATACTCTTTATTTAAATTTAAAATCAAACAACTATTTTTTTTCAAAATTGATTTTGCACCTTTGTCTTCATTTAAATTCATTAAAAAAGGATATAATATTTTTGGAAAAATTGCAGGAACACAAAGTTCATTATCATAAGAAGAAGCAATAAGTTTGCCTTCAATTAAAAAATCTTTTAATGCTTGAATATGAACTAAAGGAATAAAAGGTTGGTCTGCTAACATAATCATTGTATGCTCAAAATCTTTAGTATTTCTTATTCCAAAGGATATTGAACTACCTATTCCTTTTTCATAATTTTCATTATATAAAATATTAATATTGTATTTTTTAATCTCATTTTCGCAACGTTGTTTATCAAATCCAAGAACAACAAAAACATTACTTGTAACTTCTAATGCTTTTTTAACTGCTATTTCAAGTAATGTCTTGTTTTTGTGTTTTAGAAGTTGTTTAGTCTCATCTTCTAATCTAGAGGATTTTCCTGCTGCTAAGATTATTATTGCTAGTTTTTTGTTAGATTTTTCCATTTCTTTTTGATTCTATTTGTGAACATATAGATAAAGCAATTGATTCAGAAGTATTACTTCCTATATCTAATCCAACAGGAGCAAAAAATCTATTACTATTTTCTAAATTAAATTTCTTTTTGATATTTACCATATTTTTTTTATTTCCCATCATTCCAATATAATTCATATTTGAAACAAGTAAAGATTCTAAATATATATAATCAGTATTTGGATTATGACTTAAAATAACAGAAGCATCATAAGCTTGCATATCAACGTTAAAAACCTCATCAATACTTTGTAAATTTATAATATTATCTGCATTACTTACAAAGTTTTCATCTATATTTACATCAATAATTGTTGTATTCCAACCCAATAAATTTGACAAATCAACTAAAGGTAAAACATGATTAGCAGCACCAAAAATAAACAATGAAAATGGTCTTTTTATTATTTGATAAAACTTATCTTTTTCTAGTTTTGTATCTACATTTGTATCAATAAATTTATACTCTTCGTCATTTGTTATACTACGAACTAATGTTTTATCAAAGTTGTTAAAACACTCTTTTAAAGCACCATAATTATCTTCATAAAAAAATCCAGAAATCAAATATTTACTTGTACCATGACCTGAAGAGTTATCTTTTGGAATGCTTTCAAAAACTTCTGAGTGTTTAGATTCTAATACTTTTAAAGATAATTCATCTATTTTTCTATGTAAAAAAGGACTTCCTAGTATTCCTATACTTTCATTATTTGAGTTATAAATAGAAATATTGCCAGCTTTTGAGTAAGTAGAACCGTGTGTTGATATCACACTAGTTACTACTATGTCCAGCTTTTCATCTATACTTTTTTGTATAAATTTTAAAACTTTTTTATCCCAAAACATAAATTAACCTAATTTTATTGGATAACTTGTATATCTTTTATTTGTTGCATCATATAAAGCATTTGCAATTGCAGGGAAAACAGGAGGAACACCTGGTTCTCCAATTCCACCAAGTTTTGCACCTGAATTTATAATCTTCACATTGATATTTGGTGTATCTGTTATTCTATTTACTTCATAACCTGATTTGTGATATAAGCTACAGGTTTTGAATCAGAATTTAAAAATCCAATGGTGATTTAATATCACCTTTATTTAATTCTTTTACCACATGAGTATATATCATTGTTGTTTCTATTGATTTATGTCCTAAAAGTTCTTGAATACTTCGTATATCTGTACCATTTTGAAGTAAATGAGTGGCATAAGAGTGTCTAAAAATATGAGAGGTTACTCTTTTATCTATATTGGATTTTTCAACTGCATTTTTTATATTTCGACTTAAAGTCACATTTAAAATATGATGTCGTCTTTGTTCACCACTTCTTGGGTCTTTCGAGATTTTATTCAGAGGAAAAATATATTGCCATTTGGTTTCAAATTTTGCTTTTTGCAAGTGTGGATTCCGTTCCACTCCATGGAAATTTTCGTTCAAGTGCATAAGGGATGTAAACACTTCCATATCCATTTTCTAAATCTTTTTGGTGTATTTCTTTTACTTTTTCAACTTGAATTTTAAGTTCATCTTTTATTTTTAGAGGAAGTGGTAAAGTTCTATCTTTAAGTGACTTACTATCCCAAATATAGATTTTATTGTATCCGAAATCAATATCTTTTATACGTATATTTTGTGCTTCTTTCATTCTTAATCCACACCCATACATAAGTTTAACTATGAGTTGATAAATACCTGTCATATTTAATATAATACTTCTTACTTCATTTATAGTTAAAACTACCGGAATATGCTTTCTCTCTTTTGCTCTTAAAGCTTGAATATTCTCATCTTTTAATGATATATTCAAAACTTGTTCATATAAAAATAATATTGCATTAAAGGCTTGATTCTGAGTTGTAGGAGAGACATTAAACTCAGTGGCAAGATGGGTTAAGAATTGTTCAATTTCAACTTTACCCATATATTTAGGATGCTTTTTGTTATGGTATAGTATATATTTTTTAGCCCAATAGATATAGACTCTTTCTGTGCTCATACTATAATGGTTAAACCTTATCTTATCTCTCATAATATAATGTAGTATTATTATGTTTTTTTCTAATTAACATACATAATGTATTTTTATTACCTTCAACAAGACAAAAAATATATATTTAAATTATAATTAAAAATAAAAAATCAATTAAAAATATTACATTTTGTAATATTTTTTCATTAAATACCTATTTTAAGGATATTTTATATGAATGTTTAGTTATTGAGATAATTAAGTAATAAATATATATAATGTATTGTTATTAAATAGTTAAACCATAAAAAGGTCTCAAAAGAATATGAATATAAACCAAAATATTATCAAAGAAATTTTAAAGATAAAAGCAGAAGAAAATACAGAGTTATCAGAAATACCTTCTGAAATAGCATTTGGTGGTTCAGACGATACAGATTACGAGACAATAGCTAAACATTTTGACATTGGCAATAAATATAACAATAAAATTAAAGAATTATTAAAACAATATGATGAAGGAGATATACACAAAGTATATGTATATTACTATTATGGAAGAAGTTTTTCAGATGGTTCCATGAGTAAAACAACTTCTTTTAAAGATATGCTTGATTATCATAAAGATGATACTTATGATGAAATTTTAGAAAAGTTGCTTAGTACTCAATATTTGGCATTAAAGCAATTTTGGGAAGTTGCAAATAGCAAATTTGAAGAACATGAAAATAATGTTCAAAAGGAAAAAGAAATATTTGATAAAAGGTTAAAGTCGTACACAAAACCTAAAGAATATGAATTTTTCAAATTCAATAAACTATTAAATAAAAATAGTTCTAATACAGTATTTGAAAAAATATTTAATGAATTAGGATTGACGGAAACAAAAAATATAGATATAGCTAAATCTATAATTGATAAAGTAATTTTAGAAACGAATGGTTCCATTGTTATAGATTTTTTAGGAAATGAAAATTTTGATCATTTAGATTATGTAGAAAATGATACTGAGATGTTAAAGCTGTATTGGAAATATAGTAATGGAAACAATAATTATCCAATACCTCCACATAATAAAAGAGTTGATATTGCATTTGAAAAACTTGAGTTAATAAAATACAGTAATACTAATGTAGCAATAGTATTAAAGGGATTTTATAGAAATAAAAATGAAATAAAACAATATTATTGTAATCAAGAAAAAATAAAAAAAATGTATGAATTTTATGAAACAAAATGGTCTTTATTTTATAATGAGTTGAATTTTGATAAAAAACAAAGAGGTGCAATGGAAAATTTTCAAGTTACTTTTTTACCTTGGAGATATTATAATATTATCATATTACCTAGAGAGAACCTACCATCTGTTGAAAATACAACTAAAATATTAATATTAAAAAATCTGTACGATATACGAGATTCTGTTATTAAAACTTTTAATAATTTTCAAGAAAAATTTGAAGAAAATGAAGATTTTATTACTATGTATGGAAATCGTTTTAGAAAAATACTTGAAAAATTATTGAAATTTATTTTACTTGCAAGCAAAATAATGTTTAAAGAAAATTATGAAAAAGATATGATTGGAAATCTACTTGAACAAATGAAACTTGAAATAAAAAAAGAAGAAGATTATTTAAATTTTTACGATAAAAATAAATTACATGCAATTGTTCAAAAAATTGAAAATGATGGTTTATTAGATAATTTAAATTTATGCTCACATGATAATGTAAAACACAAAATTGATAGAAAAATTATAGATGAAATCAAAAAAGACATAATTGAACTTTTAGATGAGAGTTTTCGATATTTTAAATTAAAAGTTTAACAAAACCTAGCAGTGAACACGAAGTGTCACTGAAGTCAAACGTTATACGGCTCTGCGGGCAGCTGATAAAATTATATATATAATTGATTAAAGTAAGGAATGAAAATATGAATAATAATATTTTATATACGTTTGTTGCTGAAGATGCAATAAAGGATACAGAAATGTTTACCTTAAATTGTAACTGTGGAGGTAAAGTAATAATAATGTCTCCGTTTCAAGAAACTGAAGTGACATGTCCAGAATGTGAATCATTAATCAAGATTCTTATTGTGAGTGGAGACCCTGGATACATAATTGGTGCAGATGAAAATGGAGAACCAAAATTGTTACCAGTTCAAGGAAGCAAAGCCAAACCAATAGAGCTTTTGTCAGAATCGGAAAAAAATAAAATACTTTCTAATGTGAAGAATCAGATAAAAAAGGACTGATGTTATGGGTTTACCTAAGGAAAACTTGTTACTCATTAGTAGTAATGGAAAAGAGATTGACATTGATGAACTATTTAATCGTTATAGTGATGATTCTGATAGAGTGCTTGCAAACGATGAAATTGGAACAATAATTTATACTGCAGATTTAGATGTATTTTCACTCGAAGTAACATCAAACGGACAACTGTTTCCTAAAAAAGTTAATCAACTTAGTAGAAGTAGATTTGGTACATCAATTATAAGATTACAAATTGGTGGAAAAATAGCTTCTTATTCGTCAGATACAATTTTTCATATAAAAAAGGATGATTATGTCTACAAAGTACGAGCAGACAAATTAAAAAAGGGAATGGTACTATCAACTGGAGATAAAGTATACTAATGAAGTTTAAAAATCAATTTGAAAAGGTAATATACGATATTGTAATAGATGTTTTTGGAGGAGAAAGTGCTCTAATAGAACATAATAAGGTAATCTATATTGAGGACAAAATGGCAAAAAGCACAATCTCATTTGCAGGACCACCAAAGAAAGAAATTGATGTTTTAAGTGTAACAATCTCAAAAGAAATAAAAACTCAGCTTCTTATTAGTTGTAAGGAATTTAAAACTTCAAAAGCAGAACCTGCCCATGTGCAAGAGTGGTGTTCTGTTGTGAGTACGATGAATAAACATGCTGTTGATTCAAACTATATCGGAATTGTTATTTCATCTAGTGGTTTTTCTTCTGGTTGCGAAGGATGGGCTTCATCTGAAAATATTGCTTTAATTCCACCGTTAAAAGGAACTAATATAAAATTCTCCGAAGAACAAGTTTTGAGAATGTTTAGAAGAGTTTGTATTGCGATTTTTCGTAGATTAAAATTTCCTTTCGAAGATTTGATAGTTGCTCCAAACTTTTTTGATTTTTGTTTTACCATTACCTCGGATTTTGAAGGATTTGTTGGGGCAGATACAAGTTCGCGATATAAAAAAGTGAGTAAAGGTTGGAATTCAAATTTTTCAGAATTAGTAAACTCTATAATTGGCAGAAAAATAGAATCAATATATTATTCAAAAGGAAAGTTTTATATCATCCTCGATGAAAACTTTCTTCTTAGTTATTCACAAAACCATATTGAATTCGGGGAGTTTGATAAACTTGAAATAGAAAATGATGAATCTCCACTTTGTAAAAAAAATATTAATAATGAAGATATTTCATTTGAATCAGTCAGAGAATTGATTATTGGAGCGAAAGTAACAAGTGCTGCAGATTTTCAGGAATATATTGAACTTGGAATAGATGGTAAACTGAATTTAGGACTTTTATCGCCTAAAAGAATACATGTAATGATTTTTGATGAAACAAAAGATTGGAATAAATAAAAAGAAAGCGTATAACAAAAACATGAAGCAGAATTGACAATTTTTCACAGAAATTGCTTACGCATTTTCTGCGCCAAATCATCAATCAGCTTATGTAGGCGTTAGTTCAAATACTCCTAATTTTCGGAACAAAATTTGAAAATCTCACTTATTGATTTTATTACCTTTATTTAGAGATAGACTTTGTTCCTAAAAGTGTTCAAGAAGTAGAATTTATAGATTCTTTCAAACTCTAAGACTTTTTGAACAACAAAATTTCTAAAACTCCCCTTTATCAACATCTACTAATATATTTTTCAAATCCACAAAAAAAGTAGAACCAACGTTCTGCTTTGAAATTAGTTTTATATCTAACTCATACTCTTTTGCTACTCTTTTTACGATATCAAGCCCTATTCCAAAGCCACCTTCACTATTTTCACCTCTTTTATATCTTTTAAAAATCTCTTTTTGTTGAGCTTTGTCTATTCCTATTCCAAAGTCTTGAACACTAAAAATACCATCAACTAAAGATACTATAATTTTAGAGTTATTATGGCTATATTTTATTGCATTTGAAATTAAGTTATTTACTATTTTTTGTATCTTATTTTTATCTGCTTTTATTTTACAAACTTCTATTTTAGACTCAATTTCAATATTTTTTGTAATTGAAATATCATTAAAATACTCTACACTATGACTTACTAAATCCTCTAAATTAAACTCCTCTTCAATACTATCATCCATATTTGAAAAAGTTGAGAAATGAATATCATTATAAAGCTGTGATATTTGTTTTGAGCTACTTACAATATACTTCATCATCTTTTCAGGATTTTTACCTTTTTTTAGCATCGCAACAGATGTCATCAAAACAGATACAGGCGTATTTAATTCATGTGCAGTATCTTTTATAAAATTATCCATTGATTCTACTTTTTCTCTTACTGGTTTTAAAAGTAGTTTTGCTAATAAATAAGCAACAATAGCAACAAAAATAGAAGTCAAAATAAGTATAGTTATCATAATTAACTTTAACCTATCAATATCTTGAACTTGACTACAAGTCTGTATTGCAATATACTCAATAGGAATATCATCTTCATTTAACTTTACAATATAATAGCTATATTGGGATGTTTGATAGTTTGTTTTATGAAAAATAACCTCATCTTTATTTATCATATTTGAAAATAATAAATTTTTATCTTTATCAAATAAAGCGTATTTTATATCTTTGTTTTTAAACTCAATTGGTCTGAATTGCTGTTTTTTCATATATGTATTTAAAATATGTGCTTTTATCTCATTTGAAGCATTTTTCATCTGCATAGAGCACTGTTGAGAAACAGATTTTAATTCATTTTTATAATATAAAGATAAAAATAATCCAACAAGTAAAACTATTGACCCCACATATATTGAGAGAAAACTAAAAAGTGCTTTTTTTTCATTTTTATTCAAATTTATATCCTATTGCTCTAATTGTTTTTATTTTATCTTTTCCTATTAATTCTCTTAAATTCTTTATATAAACTCTAATTGTTGCATCTGTTGGCATCTCTTCATAAGCCCATACATTTTGTAATAACTCTTCACTTGAAATCACCCTATTTTTATGAGCATAAAAATATTTCAAAATATCTCTTTCTTTTAAAGCTAGTTTTTTTACTTTATTATCTATTTTTAACTCACATAAACTAGGGTCAAAAACTATATTTTCACTTATAGTTATTTCATCATTTTGCTCAATCAAAAAAATCTTACATAATTTCATAATTCTTTGGTCTAACTCTTCTAAATCAAATGGCTTTTTTATATAGTCATCAACTCCACTTTCAAAAGACTCTTTTAAATGTTTTGTATCTTGATAAGCAGTCAAGACTATTACTGGTGTATTATCTTTATAATCTTGTCTAAGAGCTCTTAAGACTTCTAATCCAGATAAAATAGGAGTATTTATATCTAAAAGTGCAAAATCAACTTTATTATCTATTAAGTACTCTAAAGCTTCTTGTCCATTATTTTTAGTAATAACTTCATAACCTTTATCTTCCAAATGAAAACTAAGTAAATCACATAATGCACTGTCATCTTCTAATAATAAAACCTTCATAATACTCCTTTTTTTTATTATATATAATATTTGTTTATTATACGTGTAATGCATTTTGGTAAAGAATATTTTACCTTTTATTCTATTTTTATATTATTTTTATTAAAATTGCACTTTAGACTTGCGTTGCAAGTAGTGTTTAAGAATTACCTTTTTTTATTATCTTCAACACAATCTCCTTAATTTTCTTCTAAACGGAGACACCCAATCAATGAAAAAAAATTACAAAATGATAATTGATGCACAAAAATGTGTAGGTTGTCATGCATGTGAAGTAGCATGTAAACAAGAGTTCAAAGCTCCACTTGGATTTTTTAGAACTATGACTTTATATTTAGACGAGGGAACTTTCCCAAATGTTAAAAGAGAGTTTTTACCTTTAATGTGTAGACAATGTGATGATGCCTTATGCCAAAAAGCATGTACTAAAGGGGCAATAACAAAAGAGAATGGAATAGTAAAAATTGATTCATCAAAATGTGATGGCTGTCAAGACTGTGTAAGTGCTTGTTCTATTGGTGCTGTTTATGTAAATCCGTATACAAATATTGCAGAAAAATGTAATTTGTGTGAACATAGATTAGAAATTGGTCTAAAAGCTGCATGTGAAGCAACATGTGTAGCAAATGCAATAAGTATAATTACAGATGAAAAAGATATACCTTCAAATGCAACTGGATTTAAAAATCATAAACTTGATAAACCATCAACACTTCATATAGGTGCAAATGAAAAGATGAAAAAGAAAATAAAACATGGACAAATATTTTCTGCAACAAACTACGAAATTTATACATGGGCGGAATAAAAGATGAATAGAAGAGACTTTATAAGAAATGGTGCTTTATCTCTTGCTGCATTAAAATTAGGAGAAGTAATATCACTATCACCTACTAAATTAGAAGCAAAAGAGATTAAAACATTTCAAGATTTTAATACTTTAGCAAAAAATATAAAAGGTATACAAAGAGTTCCTAGTGTTTGTTTAAACTGTTCTACTATTTGTGGTATGACTGTTTTAGTTAAAAATGGTCAGATTTTAGGTGTTGAAGGAAACCCACTTGACCCAAATAGTGAAGGTAAACTTTGTGCAAAAGCTCATGGTGGAGTAAATGCAGTTGATTATCCAGAAAGAATTGTTTATCCTCTAAAAAGAGTTGGAAAAAGAGGTGATGGATTATGGAAAAGAATCACTATGGAAGAAGCTTATGAGATGATGAGCTCAAAAATCAAAAAATGTCTTGATGATAAAAAACCTGAAGGCATTGTTTTCCACGGTGGAAGAAATAAAATGGGTGATATCACAGGAAGATTTATGGATGCAGTTGGTTCACCAGTTATATTAAATCACAGAGCATTATGTTCATCAAATAAAAGAGCAGCTAACTATACAACAATTGGTGATACTAGTTGGGAAACAGTTGATGCTAGAAAATGTAAATATTTCTTAAATTTTGGTTCAAACTTTTTAGAAAACCATCAAGGTGGATTTGCTTTAATGAAAAGATTTATTGAAGCAAAACAAAATGGAGCAAAACTAATTACTTTTGATACAAGACTTTCAAATACTGCTGGAAAAAGTGATGAATGGTATGCACCTTATCCATCAAGTGAAGGAGCAATTGCACTTGCAATGGCAAATGTAATTATGCAAAAAAATCTTTATAATGAAAAATTTATAAACGAATGGTGTAATACTAGTGTTGAAGAATTTAAAGAACAAATCAAAACTTATACACCAGAATTTGCACAAAAACAAAGTGGAATTGCTGCAAAAGATATTGAAAGAATGGCAATAGAGTTTGCAAAAGCAGCTCCAAATTGTGCAGCATTTACAAATAGAGGTTCTCAAGCACATTACAATGGATTACATAATGATAGAGCAGTTGTAATTTTAAATGCACTTGTTGGAAGTATCGGTCAAGAAGGTGGTTATGCATATGGTGGTTCAAAAAGTAAAAAAGATTTCCCTATGCCAAAACCTATTCCTCCTAAACCAAAATTTACAACAGATTTAGAAGACCCTCAACTTTATCCTTTTGCAAACAAATGGCAAAAGATGAGAGTTAGTGAACTTTGTTATGACAAAATCAAAACAAAAAAACATGGTATTCAAGTCTATATGTCTTATACAATCTCTTCACCTCAAACTTGGCCAGAAGGTCCTCAAACAGCAGTTGAAGTTCTAAAAGATGAAAAACTTATTCCTTTTCATGTTTGTTCTGATGTTGTTTATTCAGAGATGGCACACTATGCAGATTTAATTTTACCTGATGCAACATATTTTGAAAGATATACAATTGAAGGAAGAAATGCTTATGAATTAATTCCATACTTTGTATTAAGACAGCCAGCAGTTAAACCACCATATGATTGTGAAAATTTTGCAGATACTTTAATCAAAGTTGCAAAAAGATTAGGTGAACCAGTTGCAAAATATTTTGCTTTTGATTCTTATGAAGAGTTTATCTCTTTAAGATTTTCAACACTACCAAAAAGAGAAGGTTTAAGTGGTTTTGAATATATGAAAAAATATGGTGCTTGGGTTGAAGATAAGCCTAAAAACTATGAGCCATACAATCATAAACTTTCACAAAAAGATTTAGATGGAAGCTTTGTTGAAAATAATATCGTTTATAAAACTAAAAAAGGTAAGAAAACTGCAATTGGTATTATAAAAGATGGACAAAAAGTAAAAGGATTTAAAACTCCTTCAAGAAAATTTGAGATTGTTTCAAATGACATTATAAAATACTCAAAAAAACTTGGACTTGATGAGACAGGTTTTCCTCACTTTAAGATGCCAAAATCTCTAAAAGAGAAAAAAGATGATGAACTTGTACTTACAACATTTAAATGGAATGTTCACACACAAGCAAGAACAGCTCCTCAAAAATATTTAACAGAAATAGTTCATGATAATCCAATGTGGATTAATACTAAAACAGCAAAAAAATATGGTGTAAAAAATGGTGATATGGTAGATATCACTACATATAGACCAAAAGAAGGTTATAAAGCCTCACAAAATGAAGTTGTTGGAACTATGAGAGTTAAAGCTTTTGTAACAGAAGGTATTCATCCAGAAGTTTTAGCAATAAGTAACTCTTTGGGTATGAATTATGGAGGAAGAGTTCCAAAAGCTAGAAATGGTTTAAAACAAAATCTAAAAGCTTACCCAGAGCATGAAGATTTAGACTTAAATGGACATATTTGGTGGGATAAAAGACTTGGTGGAAGTGGAAATGGATTTAATCCAAATAATGTAATTCCAGTAAACCCTGCACCACTTGCAGGTATGCAATCATGGAATGATACTATCTGTAAAATTCAAAAAGTATAAAAGTGGGTCTCCCCACTTTTATGCAATAAATTTAACTAAAAAATATCCACCAACACTTAAATAAACAAAAAGAATTGAAGCTAATAAGATAGGTTTTATTCCAACTTCAAAAAATGATTTAAAGTTTGTACTTATACCTAAAGCCATCATCGCCATTGCAAGAGCAAACGTATCAACAGAATTAATTACACTTATTACAGATTTATTTACTATATCAAAAGAGTTAAAACATGCAACTAAAATAAAAAATATTGCAAACCATGGAATTGTTATTTTTGTTTTCTCTTTTTTTGTTGCAGTTTTTGCAAGAAAAAACATCAAAGCAATTAAAAATGGAGCAATTAACATAACTCTAATCATCTTAACAACAACTGCATTGTTTGCAACTATTGGATTTCCTATACTATTTCCAGCACCTACAACATGTGCAACTTCATGAAGTGTTCCTCCAATATAAATAGCCATCTCTTTTGGTAAGAAATTAACCACATGAACACTATATAAATATGGATATAAAAACATCGCTATTGTTCCAAATAAAACTACTGTTGAAACTGCAATTGAGCTTTTATATGCTTTATTTTTTAATACAGCTTCAGTTGCTAAAACTGCTGCTGCTCCACAAATTGAACTACCTGCACTTGTTAAAATTGTTATTTCTTTATCTAATTTTAGTATCTTAACCCCAATAAAATATCCTAAAATAAATGTAGAAAAAACAACTATAACCGCAACAATTATTGCTTGAAATCCAACGTCATAAATTTCCCCAAAAGTAAGTCTAAAACCATAAAAAACAATTGCTGTTCTTAGTAAAGTTTTTGTAGCAAATGAGAATGAATTTTCAAACTTTGCACTAACTTTTATTTTAAAAACGTTTGTAAAAATCATACCTATTAATATTGAAACAATAAGGAATGAAAATCCCAAATGTTGTATAATTTCTAAAGTTGAAATATATTTTGCTAGTGCTGTTAAAAGTGCTAAAAAAGCCAGCCCAATATAAAAATTTTTATTTACTAAATTCTGTTTCATTATAACTTTCCTTTATATTTGTGAAATTATAATACTTTATTTTTTATTTGTAAAATTAATTATTTTTGTTATAATCATAAATATTTTTAATAAGGAATAGTATGTTTACATTAAAAGAGTTGGAGATATTTTTTAAACTAAGTGAAAATCCTCATATATCAAATCTTGCAAAACAGATAAATCTAACACAATCAGCAATATCTATATCTTTGAATAGTTTAGAAAAAAAACTAGGAGAAAAACTTTTTGATAGAATTGGTAAAAAACTAATACTAAATGAAAGAGGAAGAGTTTTTAAACAAGAAACATTTAATGCCTATTCTCAACTTGTAAATATAAAAGATACATTTAGTTCAAATAGTCTAAAAGGTCAGTTAAATATAGCTTCTAGTAAAACTTTTAATAGTATAAACTTATCTTTATATATTTATGATTTTATTTCAAAAAATGATGTAAACATTACTAAATATTCACAAAATACACAAGAGATAATAAATGAAGTTTTAGACTCATCAGTTGACGTAGGTTTTGTGGAAAAAGAGTTTGAAGATTCAAATATAATAAAAGAAAAAATTGCAAATGACTCTTTAATAATAGTTACAAGTGATAAAGAACTAGCAAAAAATAGCTACTATATTGACCAATTATATAGTAAAAAATGGATTTTAAGAGAGAAAGGTTCAGGAACTAGAGAAGTATTTTTAAGTAAATTAAAATATCTAGAAGATTTTAAAATAACAATGGAAATATCAAACTTTGAAGAGATAAAAAGTATATTATTAAAACATAAAGATACTTTAACTTGTATATCTAAACTTGCAGTAAAAAAAGAGCTAGAAGACAAAAAACTATTTGAAATAAAACTAAAAAATTTAGAGTTTGATAGACAACTTTATATGATTTATCACAAAGATAAATATAAAAGTAGACTCTTTTTAGAGTTTACTTCATATATAAAAAAATGTTTTGAAAAGATTTAAGATTTTTTCTTTTGTTTTGCATTTACATTTATTCCAAAATAATCTAATAATTTTAATTGGATAATTATATAAATAACACAAGTAATAAAAGAGACAACTGTTCCTAAAAATACGCCTAATATTGGATAAGTAAAATGAACCCCAACACAAAAAATAACAATACTGCTTAATCCAGATGGAGTATTTTTCAAAATTGTTCTTGCTTGATTTCCACTATGATTAAAATGTACAATCAATAAAAGAGGAAACATCATACTTGGAAATGCAGAAAAAATTCCTGCGATATTTACAGGTGCAATTTTTGGAATAGAAGTAATCAATAAAAATATAACAACAGTTAAAACTGTTCTATAAAAAATATCTTTAAAAGTGATTTTTGTATTTATAACCTTTGCATTATCAGGTTTTTTTGCAAAATAAATTGTAGCTAATGTGATTATAAATATAACTGCAATTGGTGTAAACATAATATTAACTGGAACTTTTGAAAGAATAAAAGCAGCAACTAAATAAAAAAGAAAAGATATAATAATACTTACAAATATCTCAAATCTTCTTTTGTAAAATGTACTAATATAATATCCAATAATAAAAGATAATAAAGCCAATAAACCATGCATATTATAAAGTGATGCTTGTACAGCATAATCAACACCATGTTCTATTGAAAAAAAGATTAGTACTACTAATGTTCCTAGAGGAAGACCTGATAGAATACCCGAAAGTTTTGCACTTACTCTTTCAGCGATTATTGAAAGAGAAATTACAATAAATACAGCCGTAACGGCTTTAATAATTAAAAGTTCCATGTTCTCTACTTATAAAAAATTAGCAAGAATAATAACACTAATTGCTTAATTATATAATTAAGCAATCAGGTTAAATAATTTTTTAATTATCTAAAGTTATCAAAAACAAGTGGAGCTTTTAATTCTAAAGATTTAAGATGTCTCATTACAGCTTGTAAATCATCAATATTTTTACCTGTAACTCTTATCTCTTCACCTTGATTAACAGCAGTAACTTTTAATTTTAGTTTTTTTATCTCTAATTGAATAGTTTTTGCTTCATCTTTTTCAATTGTATCAATTATTTTATATGAAACTTTTCTATTCCCAGCACTTGCATCTTCTACTTTTAACTCTTCTAATGAATTTAAAGAGATTCCTCTTTTATTCATCTTTGATAATAAAATATCTTTCATTGCATCAATTTTATTATCTGTTGCAGTTAAAACAGTTAAGATTTTTGTAGTTTGATTAAGTTCAATCTCTTTTTTTATTCCTTTGAAATCATATCTATTATCAACCTCTTTTTGAGCTTGAATAACAGCATTTTTCATCTCTTGCATATCAAGTTTTGCGGAAATATCAAAGTGATGTTCTTTTGCTTTTGCCATATAAATCCTTTTAGTGTCTTGGTTGAGGAAGAATCATATTTAAAAATATTCCTATAATTGCACCTAATCCAATTCCAGAGAACTCAACTCCCCAAAATTTAAATGCCATTCCACCAATAGAAAATACTAAAATCATAGCTACAATCGTCATATTTCTAGAACAAGATAAATCAACATTTGCTTTTACTAATGTTGAAATACCAATTGAAGCAATAATACCAAAAAGTAATAACATAATTCCACCCATAACAGGAACAGGAATAGTTGCTAAAACTCCACCTAATTTTCCAACAAATGCTAAAATAATTGCACTAATTGCAGTCCAAGTCATAATTGCAGGATTGTATGCTTTTGTAATCGTAACAGCACCAGTAACTTCAGAATAAGTTGTATTTGGTGGTCCACCAAATAGTGATGCAACAGAAGTAGCTAAACCATCACCTAAAAGTGTATTTTTTAAACCTGGTTTTTTTAAGTAATCTTCTTTTACTACATTAGAAATAGTTAACATATCTCCAATATGCTCAACAGTTGGAGCAATTGCAATTGGTAAAATAAAAATAATTGCTTGCCAATTAAACTCAGGAGCAGTAAAATTAGGAATAGCAAACCAAGCAGCTTTTGAAATTGAAGAAAAATCAATAATTCCATAATATAAAGATACTAAGTATCCAATAATAATTCCACCTAAAATAGGAATTAATTTAAACATTCCTTTTGCTAATAATGAAATTAATACAGTTGAAGTTAATGAAATCAAAGAGATAACAATAGCAGTATCATAAGGAACTAATACTGTTCCATCACTTGTTTGTCCCATAGCCATATGCACAGCAACTGGAGATAAACTAAGTCCAATAGACATAATAACTGGCCCAACAACGATTGGAGGTAATAATTTATGAATGAAATTGTCACCTTTTACTCTAATTACTAAACTAATTAAAACATATAAAAGACCAGCAGCAACAAGTCCAGACATAGTAGCAGCAATTCCCCATGTTTTTACTCCCATTGAAATAGGAGCAATAAATGCAAAAGAAGAAGCAAGAAAAATTGGAGGAACGTTTTTTCGTGTAACAAATTGAAAGATTAATGTACCAATACCAGCAGTAAACAACGCAACATTAGGGTCAAGTCCTGTAAGAATAGGAACTAAAACCAATGCACCAAATGCAACAAATAAAAATTGCACACCCAATAAAGAGTCCTTGACTCTAAAATTATAATCCGTAGCTTTTCCCATAGATCCTCTTGTGTATGTAAAATTTGACAATAATATCAAAAATGTCATTAATAACTAGTAAATTGTTATAAAGTTCTTTTTTGTTACAATTAAAGGTTTAAATAAAATTTTAGGATAATTATATGTATAAAGAAAGTACAAATGTAGTTGTAAAACACTTAGTAAATAGACTAAGAGATGTTAGAACTGCATCAAATGAATTTAGATTAACAATAGAAGAAATCTCAAGAATGATTGCATCAGAAGCCCTTTGCGATTTTCCTACAATTACTACAAATATCAACACATGGCAAGGTCCAGTAGATGTTGAAATGCTAGAAGTTCAAAAAATAGTTTTAGTTCCAATTTTAAGAGCTGGTGAACCAATGCTTACTGGTATTTTAAAGACGTTACCATATGCAAGAAGTGGTTTTTTAGCAATGAAAAGAGATGAGAAAACTGCACAAAGTAAACTTTTTTATGAAAATATTCCAGATGTAGAAGATAAAACTATTTTATTATTAGACCCAATGGTTGCAACAGGTGGTTCTTTAATTGATGCTATTACTTACTTAAAAGATAAAGGTGCTAAAAAAATATTATCATTAAATGTACTTGGAGCACCAGAAGGTGTGAAAGCAGTACAAGATGCACATCCAGATGTAGATATTTATATTGCTCAAATTGATGAAAGATTAGATGATAATAAATATATTAGACCAGGTTTAGGTGACGCTGGAGATAGAGCTTTTAATACTCATGGATAAATAATAAGGAGTTATTCCTTATTATTCTTTATTTGTTTTATCTCTTCTTTTAAACTCTTTACTTCATCTAATAAAATATCAAGTTTTTTACTATCTTCGTGAATCTCTTCTTTCATTTCAGACTCTTGAAGTTTTTGCATTTCTCCTATTATTACAGCTACAAATAGATTAAAAAATACAAATGCAGCTATTACGATAAATGACACAAAATATACCCAAGCCCAAGGATATACTTCCATAGCTTCATACATAACATCTGTCCAATCTTCAAAAGTTAATATTCTAAACAGTGTTAGCATTGAAATTAAAAAATCTTTCCATAATCCTGATGGTAAATCAACAAAGAAAAAACTTCCAATAATTGCATAAATATAAAATATTATGAACATTAAAATAACAATATCAATAATTGAAGGTATTGCTTTTATAAGCATATCAATAATTGCTTTTAATTCAGGACGTGCTGTAAATAACCTTAATACTCTAAATACTCTTAATAACCTTGCAACTGCTGCAAAACCACTAGATTCTAAAGGTAATAGAGTAATAACTACTATTGTGAAATCAAAAAGATTCCAACCATTTTTGAAGAAATTAAAAAATCTCTTCTCCGCTGCCATTTTAATTGCAATTTCAAAAATAAAATATATAGTTACAAAAGTATCAGCAAATTGTAAAAATAGTGAATACTTTGTTTCTACATCGCCTAAAGTTTTAAATCCTAAAACACTTGCATAGGCAATAATTATAAGAGTTGTAAGATTTGAAAACCATCTTGCATCTCTTATAGATTCAATTTTCTCAATCAATTAAGTTCTCCTTATTTTTTATAAATTGATAAAGCTACTAAAATCCATGCTATTATAAGTAATGTTCCACCAATTGGAGTAATAGCACCTAATATTGGCATATTTAATACAACTAATAGATATAATGAAAAACTAAATATCACCATTCCTATTAATATAAGCCATGAGGCAACAACAAGTTTTTTTGAGTTTGGTTTTAGATAAATCATAAATGATGTAGCAAAAAGTCCTAAAGTATTATAAAATTGATACTCTACACCCGTATGATAAACTGTAAGCATTGAAGGTTCAACAATAGATTTTAACCCGTGGGCACCAAAAGCTCCAAGTGAGATAGCAAGTGCCATCATAAATGAAGCAATAGCCAAAAATTTCTTTACATTGTTATTTTCAGTCATAGTAAACTTCCTATTTTTTCTGGAAGTTTAGCAAATTTTTATTAATAAATATTTAATATCTATTTATCTTCTTTTTCTTCTTTGTCTTTTTTCTTAGAAAAACCAGCACCTTTTTTCTCTTTTTTCTTCAAATCTAAATCATTTATTAAAGTTCTGTAATCGATACCTTCTTGATTCATTTTTGCAAAACAAGCAGCAACTGATGCTATTGCATTTGGAACTTCTTTTTTCTTTTTATAAGCTTGAATATTCTTTTCACTTACTTTAATAAGTGCAGTAAACTTTGGAATTGTAAGTTCTGCATCAAGAAGCAGTTTTTTAAATTCAATAAAAGTCATTATCATTCCCTATTTTAATTTGAAAACATTATACAAAGAAAAGATTAAAAATAAAGTAAAAAAATAGTTTTTATATATATAAAAACCATAAAATATAGATATATATGTAGAAGATAAGATTTTTGGAGTAAAAATACTCCAAAATATCTATTTTACGTCAACTTCCCAGAAGAAATCAATCCATTCAGTAGCTTCTCTAACTGTATAATCAGGTTGTAATACAGCTGTTTTTTTATAAAAAATTGTTGCAAGTTTGAAATCTACTTCAGGAAATTTTTCTCTTAAAACTTTTAAAATTTCTCTCATAGTTTCACCTGAGTCAACAATATCATCAACTACTAAAACTCTTTTTGCATGAGATACATCAGGAATATTAAAAATATTAAATGTATCTAATTTTAATTCACCTTCGTAATGAATAGAATTTAAAGAGTATAAATTTCTCATATCTAAAGCTTGTGCCATTAGGTGAGATAGTGTTAAACCACCTCTTGCAACTGCTAATAAAATATCAGGGTTATAATCTCTACAACTATCAACTAACTTTTGAGTATCATTCTTGAACTCATCATAACTATAATAAAATTTTTCCAATTTCTTAACCTTGTAAAATAAAAACTAATAAACTTATTAATGTAATTGTCAATATACCAATATTTAAATCACTAAACTCTCTTTTTGTTAATTTAATAATTGTATAAACAAGAAATCCTGCTGCAATTCCATTTGTGATTGAGTATGTTAATGGCATTAAAACAACAATTAAAAATGCACCTGCGCTTGTTGCTAAGTCAGTTTGTTCAAAATTGATTTTACCAAGTTCAGTAAACATAAGAACACCAACTACAACTAATACAGGATAAATTGCATTTGCTGGAATTGCTTTAAAAATAGGTAACATAAAAAGTGTAGAAACAAAAAACATTGCTGTAAATACTGCTGTTAAACCTGTTCTACCACCCTCTTCAACTCCACTTGCACTTTCAATAAATGCAGTTGTTGTAGACACACCAAGTAAACTTCCTGCTGAAGTTGCGATTGCATCTGCTTCTAATGTTCTTTGTAAAGATTTATCTTCTTTTTTACCATTTTGAAACATATTTGCTCTTGCTCCAATACCTGTTAAAGTACCTAATGTATCAAACATATCAGTAATTAAAAATGTAATAATTACAGGAAGTAAAGATAAAGAAATTGCGCTTAAAATGTCAAGTTTTAAGAAGATTGGAGAGATAGAAGCTGGAGATGATAAAAATTCATGTGGAACTGGACTTATTTTGAAAATCCATGCAATAATTGAAGTTAATGCAATTGCAAAAACAAAAGCACCTTTTAATCTATATGCATAAAAAATAAAACATAAAATTAAACCAGTAACACCTAATAATACATTTGAATCAGAAAAATCACCTAATGTAACTAATGTAACATCATGTCCTTTAATCATTCCCATTTGTTTAAGACCAATAAATGCAATAAAAGTACCAATACCAGCTGATATTGCTCTTCTTAAATTCATCGGAATTGAAGTCATAATCCAGACTCTAAAGTTTGTAAAAGATAAAAGAATGAATAATAAACCAGATAAAAAAACTATCCCAAGTGCAGTTTCCCATGGAATTTTCATACCAAGAACAAGTCCATATGAAAAATATGCATTTAATCCCATTCCAACACTCATTGCAATAGGAGTATTAGCCCATATACCAGAAAATAAAGTTGCTAAGATAGTGATTAATGCTGTTGCAGTAACTACGGCATCCATTGGTAAGCCAGCATCTGCAAGAATGAAGCCATTTACAGGAACAATATACATCATTGTTAAAAATGTAGTAAACCCTGCTGTAAACTCGGTTTTAACTGTCGTACTATTCTCTTTAAGCTTGAAGAGGTTCATACCCAAATCCTTAAGTTTTAAAATAAAGGCGCAATTATACAATACTTTACGTAAATACTTTATAAACAAAGAAGAATTTAAGCAAAGAATAAATTAAAAAATAGTAAAAGTGGCATATAAAATATTAATAAAAAAGAATAAAGATGAATATTACAAATACTTGTGTTGAATGTATAAAATCACAAATCAATAAAGCTACAAAGTTGCTGAATTTAGATGATTCTCTTGCAAATGAGATAAATAGTGAAGTACAAAAAAGAGCATCAAATTTTGATTTTTCAAGAACTCCTCCTTATGTTGCAAAAGAGGTATATGAACTTCTTGCAAAAAAAACAAATATGCAAGACCCATTGGAAGATTTGAAGCAAAAATCAATACAAAATGCCACTTCTTATTTACCAATTATAAAAGAAGAGATAAAAAATGCAAAAGATAAACTTTTTGCATCTATAAAAGCTTCAGTTGCAGGAAATGTAATTGATTTTGCTGTAACTAGAGAGTTTAGTTTAGAAGAAGAAATAAAAAATATTTTTCATACTAATTTTGCTATAAATGATTATGAAGTTTTCAAACAAAAACTAGAAAAAGCAAATGAACTTTTAATTTTTTCTGATAATGCAGGTGAAAATGTATTTGATAAAGAGTTAATAAAAACAATCAAATCTTTATATCCAAATATAAAAATTATTTATGCAACAAGAGGTAAACCTATCATTAATGATATAACAACAAAAGAGGCTTTTCAAATCAATATGCAAGAGTATTGTGAAGTAATAAGTAGTGGTGTTGATACTCCAGGAATTGAAAAATCTCAAGCATCAAATGAGTTTATGCAAATATTTAATAATGCATCACTGATTTTATCAAAAGGTATGGGAAATTTTGAGTGTTTAGAATCTTACAATGATGATAGAATATTCTTTTTGTTTAAAGTTAAATGTGATGTTGTTGCAAATCAAATAAAAAAAGAAGTTGGAGAAATTGTTTTAAAAAGAGGCTAAACTATTTAGTTAGTTTAGCCAATAATTTTATTCCCTCTTCTGTCTTTTTAAAATCACAATTTGTAAAATTAAATCTTGCAGCATTACTTTTTTGTTCATCAAAATAGAAAACTTGCGCAGGTACAAAAGCAACATTTTCTTTCAATGCCTCTTGTGCTAAAACCATACTATCTTCTAAATTATTAAATTTTCCATATATAAACATTCCACCTTTTGGTCGTGTAAATTCAAAATCAGGTAGATATTTTTCCATACAATCAGCCATAAAATTCATTCTTTTTTTATAGTTTTTTGCATTTTTTTTGATATGTTTAAAAACATCATTTTCTTCTAAATACGAATCAATTAACATTTGATTAAATGTGGCAGTATGTAAGTCTAAAGACTCTTTTACAGCTAATATTTTTTCAATCAACTCTTTATTTGCCCTAATCCAACCTACTCTAAGACCTGGAGCTACAATTTTTGAAAATGTTCCTAAATGATATGATTTATCTTTATAAAGTCTTGAAATTGGTTTTCTTATTTTTCCATCAAAACTCAATAAACTATAAGCAGCATCTTCAATAAAATAAACATCTTTTCTATGTAATATTTTTGCAAATTCTACTCTTTGTTTTTTTGTATATGTATTTGTAGAAGGGTTTTGGTAATCACTTACACTATAAACAACATCATCTTTATTTACTTCTTCTTCAAGCTCTTTAAAATCTTTAAACTCACTTATATTTGTTTTCAATATCTTAAAAGCAGATAGTGCTCCAATGTAAGATGGACTTTCTACTACTAAGTTTTTTGTATCTAAACTTTTTAATATAATGTCAAATGATTGTTGACTTCCTGTTGTAATTAATACCTCATCTTTTGTAGTATCAAATCCATAATAATTAGTATAAAAACTTGCAATTTTCTCCCTTAAAGAATCTATACCTTGAGATTTACTATACTGTAATGAGTTTTTTTTCTTAAATACTTTTTTAGATGCTTTTTCTAACTGTTTTGATGGAAATAAATCTTCATTTGGTAAACCACCAGCAAAAGATATCGTATTTTCATCAATAGCATCAAGTATCTCCCTTATATATGAACGTTTCATATTCTCTCCCTGATTTTATTGGGCAGATTATATAACAATATTTTATTTATGTCTTTATCTTAAATTTCATTTTTTTTGTCTTATATTGCTATTTTTGATATAATTAAATTTATGAAAAAGTCAACAAAACAACAAAGAGCTAATATTGTTAATAAAAGTATGTTTTATATATATAAATATATCAATACAAACATCACACTAGAAGAATTAGCTAAATTAAATAGTGTTTCAAAATTTCATTTTCATAGAGTTTTTAAAGAAGAAACAAAACAGAATATATTTGATTTTATTACTTCTATTCGTCTTCAAAAAGCTGCAAATTTACTTATTACTAATACTCACTCAACTATTAGTGAAATAGCAAATACTTGTGGTTATTCCTCTCACTCTTCTTTTATTAAAGCTTTTAAATCAAGATTTTCCTATACTCCAAAAGATTGGAGAAATCAAGGACATAAAGAGTATTCAAAATTTTTACTAAATGAAGACAAAGAGTTTAATAATTTAGACTTTAAAATTGAGTTTGTTTCAAAAATACAGTGCGCTTATATTAGACACAAAGGCTACAACAGAAGCATAAAAAATAGTTGGCAAAAATTAAAAGCATTAGCATATAAATATGAGATTAAAGACTTCAAACAAGTTGCACTACTTCATGATAACCCAACTATAACTCCACTTGATGAGTGTAATTATGTTGCAGCTATTGAAATACCAAAAGATTCAAAGCTTGATATTTCAACACTTGAAATTCCAGAAACTCTATGTGCTGTTTTTGACTTAAAAGGTAATTATGGAGATGTTCTTGCTTTTTTAAGATATGTTTATCACTTTTGGCTACCTGATTCTGGGTATGAAGCAACAACTCTTCCCTCGTTTGTTGTTTATAGAAAAAATCTATTTTTAGACCAAGGTGATGATTTTGACCTTACTTTTTATTTACCAATAAATGTGATTTACTAATCAACATATTTATCTTTTATTCTTAAAAAATCATCTAAATTATCTAAAAATAAATCAACTAAAACGGGGTCAAATTGTTTTGCTTTTTCCTCTTTTATTAGTTTTAATATCTCTTCTAGTTTCCATGCTTCTTTGTAGCATCTTTTGCTTGCAAGTGCATCAAATACATCACAAAGAGCTGTAATCCGTCCAAATATATGAATATTTTGTTTCTTTAAAGCATTTGGATATCCAGTTCCATCCCATCTTTCATGGTGCTCATGTGCAATAGTTGCAGCTGCTTTTAATATATCTCTGTTTGAATTTTTTAACATATCATAACCAATTGATGTATGCTCTTTCATCTTCTCAAACTCTTTACTTGTAAGTCTTGCTGGCTTTTGTAAAATACTATCAGGAATAGCTACTTTTCCAATATCATGGACAGGTGAAGCATATCTTAATAACTCACACTCTTTTTGAGGTAGTCCATAAAGTTTTGCTAATAAATAAGAGTATTGAGCAACTCTTTTTACGTGACTTCCTGTCTCATTTGATCTACTCTCACAAATAGAACCCATTGTAAATATTACTTCTTTTTGAGTATCAATTATCTCTTCATTTAATGTAACTATTTCTGAAATATCATGTTTTATACTAATATACTCAATTATCTTGTCATCTATATCTACAATAGGAATAATCGTTGTATCCATAAAATAGTTATCTTTATTTTTTGTCTTGTTTTTTATAATACCACGCCAGATTTTTTTATTTTTTATACTCTTCCACATTTTCTCATAAAATAGTGAGGGAAACTCTTCGTGTCTTACACACTTAAAAGTATTTCCTAATAACTCATCTTTTGAATATCCAGATACTTCACAAAACTTATCATTTACATAAGTTATTACTCCATTTGTATCAGTTCTAGTAAAAGAAGTACTTACATCAATAGCTTTTTCAAACTCTTTAATTAAATGAACTTTTTGTTTTAAACCTTTTGCTGTATTTGTTAACTCATCTTGTAATAAATCTTTGTAGTGTTCAATCTCAGTTATATCGTGTCTTATTCCTAAATATTCAACAACTTCTTTATCTTGATTTAAAATAGGAAGTATTGTAGCATCAACTATATAATCACTACCATCTTTTGCTCTATTTTTAATAATACCTTTCCAAACTTGCTTTTTATTTTTTATGGTATTCCACATATCTTTGAAAGTCTCTTTTGGCATATCTTCATGCCTTAAGATATTATGTTGTTTTCCAATAAGCTCATCTAAATTATATTTTGAAATTTTACAAAATTGTTCATTTGCATAACTAATTACACCTTTTTTATCAGCTTTTGATAAAATAGTTGAGTTATCAACGGCGAGTTTGTAGTGTTCTAAAATAGAGTTTACATATTTTATTTCATACTTATTTGATATTCTTTTTATACAAGAGTCTAATACTTCTATTATCTCTTTTTTTCTTACAGGAAACCAGATAAAATATCTTATTCTTAATTTAATTGCTTTTACTAAATCTTTTTTCTTTTCAAATTTAGAAATTAATATAAAGATTTGTTCTATATCGATTTTTCTAATTTTCTCTATTAGTTTTAATTCTTCTTTATTTGACATAGAAAAATTTGTAATAACTATATTAAAATCCATTTTTTTATATAGTTTCAAAGCTTCCGAAGTAGAATCAGTGACAATAATATTTGATATATTATATTTATTATTCAGTATCTTAATAATCTTATCAATAGTTTTTTTATCATCACATACAAAAAGTATTGATAAGTTATTTTTTTTATTTTTATATAACATCAAAACTAATCCCCATCACTAGATTTAATTATTTAAAAAAAATATTTAATTATTATATTAAGTTAAATATAAATTTACTTTTAAGAAGACACTATTTATTAGACAATATAAAATTTTTATTAAACATTATTTAAGTTTTTATAACATATGATTACATATTCATATGTACATATAAACGAAGGATAATATAATGATTGTTGATTGCTGTGACCACTCAAAAGAAGTAGCAAAAGTAAAACAGAGCCTAATAGATGATGAAACACTTTATGATGTTGCTGATTTATTTAAAGCTTTTGCTGATAGTACAAGAATAAAAATAATCTCAATGTTAAAAGAAGAAGAGTTGTGTGTTGGAGCACTTAGTGAACTTATAAATGTAAATCAATCTGCTGTTTCGCACCAATTAAGAGTTTTAAAAAATGCAAAAATTGTAAAACCAAGAAGAGATGGTAAAAATATGTTTTATAGCCTTGATGACGAACATATAAAAAGAATATATGATATGGGATTAGAACATATCATAAAAGGATAATATAATGCAAAAATACAAATTGCAGAATTTAGATTGTGCACACTGCGCAGGAAAAATAGAAAAGTCTTTAAATGAGATGCAAGAACTTGAAAATGTAAAATTAAACTTTTCAACTTCAACTTTAACATTTGAACAAAATGTTAAAGAGAATATTTTAGACAAAATAGAAAAAGAGATTCAAAAAATAGAAAAAGAAGTAACTATTCAAAAAGAAGATAGTAAAAAACAAAGAACTTTTTGGCAACTGCTTGATAAAAAACTACTTGCAATCACAATTGTATCTTTGATACTTACTTATTTTTCATATAATTATATTGAAAATAGTTCACTTCAACTTTTAGTCTATATAGTGTCATATTTGTTAGTTGGTTGGGATGTAATTTATAAAGCAGTAACAAATATAATAAGAGGAAAAGTTTTTGATGAACACTTCTTAATGGGTATTGCAACAATTGGTGCTTTTGCATTAGGAGAGTATGTTGAAGGTATTGCTGTAATGATATTTTATCAAATTGGTGAAATGTTTCAAGCAGTTGCAGTAAATAACTCAAGAGATAGCATAAACTCATTACTTGATATTAAACCAGAGTTTGCAAATGTAAAAGAGAATGAAAATATAGTTCAAAAAGCTCCAGAAGAAGTAAAAATTTCAGATGTTATCTTAGTAAAAACAGGAGAAAAAGTTCCAGTTGATGGTGTTTTAATCTCTGATAAAATAAGTTTTGATACAAGTGCAATAACAGGAGAATTTAAACCAAAAAGAGTAGCTAAAGATGAAGAAGTTTTAAGTGGTTTTATAAATACTTCAAAAGCTGCTTATATAAAAGTTACTTCAGCTTATAAAGACTCAACTGTTGCAAAAATTATTGAGTTAATTCAAAATGCTTCTTCAAGAAAAGCAAAAGCAGAAAAATTTATCACAAAATTTGCAGCTGTTTATACTCCTATTGTAGTTATTTTAGCAGTATTATTAGCTTCGATTCCTCCTTTAGTATTTGAAAGTGCTTTATTTACAGATTGGGTTGAAAGAGCTCTAATCTTTTTAGTAATATCTTGCCCTTGTGCTTTAGTTGTTTCTATTCCATTATCATTTTTTAGTGCAATTGGTGCAGTATCAAAAAGAGGTGTATTGGTAAAAGGTGCAAACTATATAGAAAAACTTACAGAAATTGAAAATATTATATTTGATAAAACAGGAACTTTAACACATGGTGTTTTTCAAGTAACAAATATAAATGCAATTGATGATAAAAAAGATGAATTGTTAAAAGTAGCTGCATATGCAGAAAGCTTCTCTACTCACCCAATTGCAAAATCAATAGTAAAAGCTTATGATGAAAATATTGATTCAAAACTTATTTTTAATCACGAAGAGTTAAGTGGTCTTGGAGTAAAAGCAACTATTGAAAATAAAGAAGTTTTAATAGGAAATGAAAGATTATTGGAGAAATTTAATATTTCAATTCCTACAATTGAAGAGAAACTAAATGTAATCTTTGTTGCAATAAATAATATTTTTGCAGGATATATTGTAGTAAGTGATATTATAAAAGATGAAGCAAAAAATGTAATTTCTGAACTAAAACATTTAGATATAAAAAGAACATATATGCTTACAGGAGATAAAAAAGAAGTTGCATTAAAAGTTGCAAAAGATTTAGGTATTGATGAAGTAAAATATGAGTTACTGCCTCAAGATAAATTATCAAATTTTGAACAAATAAAACAGCAAACAAATAGAGTTACTGCATTTGTTGGTGATGGAATAAATGATGCTCCAACATTAGCAAATTCTGATGTAGGTTTTGCAATGGGTGGAGTTGGTAGTGACTTAGCCGTAAAATCTGCTGATGTAGTAATTTTAAATGATAATATTAGTTGTATAACAGATGCACTAAAAATTGCTAAAAAAACAAAAAGAATTGTATATGAAAATATAATTTTTATTATGTTAATTAAAGTAGGATTTTTACTATTAGGAGCTTTTGCACTAATTGGTATGAAAGAGGCTATTTTTGCAGATGTTGGTGTTGCACTACTTGCAATATTTAACTCAATGAGAATCCTAAAAACAATAAAAAACAAACCTAACGAACAAGAAGAACACAAAAGTTGTTGTTCTGGTACTTCTTGTTGCTCTACTTCTCAAAACTAAAGAGTATTTCACTCTTTAGTTTTTCTTTCTTCTTTAAATAATCAAAAAATGTATTTATAAAATGTTAAGTTTTTATATGTAATAATCCGCGCCAATTTTTATTATTAATAATCATTATTAATATTAAATAAATTCACAAAAGGAAACATATGAAGAAAATTATTACATCATCACTTGTAGTAATGCTTAGTTTAGCTGCTAGCCAAACTCTATTAAGTGCTAGTAGTATTGAGAAAAAAGACAAAGAAGAGAAAAGTAAATTTTCTGCTGTTTTACCTACTGTTTATGTAGAAGCTATGGAAGAAGATGATTTAACAAAAGGTTATGTTAATTATGAAAATGCTTCTATTACTAGAAATAATATGAGTATCAAAGAGATTCCGCAAACTATTGATACTTTGAATATTCAAAAAAACAAAAATTATGGAACAAATGATTTAAGTTCTATTCTTGAGGGTAATGCAGGTATTGACACAACATATGATATGAGAAGTGACAATATTTTTATTAGAGGATTTAGAGCAGACTCAAATGATATTTACAGAGATGGAATAAGAGAGAGTGGGCAAGTAAGAAGAAGTACTGCAAATATTGAGAGAGTTGAGATATTAAAAGGTCCTGCATCTTTACTTTATGGAAGAAGTAATGGTGGTGGAGTTATCAATATGGTTAGTAAATATGCTAACTTTGATAATTCAAGTAATATTGGATTGTTGTTAGGTTCTTGGAAAAATAGAGGTTTAAATCTTGATGTAAATAGAGCTGTAAATGACAATGTTGCAGTTAGATTTGTAAGTGATATAACAAAAGGTGAAACTTTTAGAAAAGGTATTGATAAAGATATTGAAAACGAAACTAAAATGTTTTCTCCAAGTATCACAGTTACAGATAATGATAAAATAAAATGGACTGCGCAATACACATACGACTATGCAAATAGAACACCAGATAGAGGTCCAGACAAAGAGCAATATGATTTAATGGGAATTTCATATGATAAAGCATTTGCTCATGATGGAGATTATGTTAAAGATAAATTACAAATATTACGTTCAAATTTAGATATTCAATTAAATGACAAATGGAATTTCAATTGGGCAGTTGCATATAGAAAAGCAGAACAAAACTTTGACCACTATTTTCTAGGAACATATATCCCTGCAACTAGACTTTTAAATCAAAGTTATGCTTGGCAAGAGACTGAAAATAAAACATTTTCAAATACATTTACTTTAAATGGAGAGTTTAATACTGGTTCAATTTTACATAATCTTACTTTTGGTGTTGATTTTAGTAAAGAAAAAAGAGAGCCAAAACTATATTCTACAAGAGATCAATTATTTGATCCATTTAACTCATCTTCTTGGACAAGAATTGCAAAAGCAGATGCAACTATAAAAAACGACCATAAAGGTATCTCAAAAGGTGTATTTATTGAAGATGTAATTTCACTTACTCCTGATTTTAAAGTTGTTTTAGGTGGAAGATTTGATAAATATACATTTAGTTCTACTGATATTTCAAATAATCACAGTACATATGATGGAGATTCATTTAGTCCAAGAGTAGGTATTGTTTATGATATAAATGATAATCATACAGTATATGCTTCATATAATAAAAGTTTCTCTCCTTATGGTGGAAATAGTTATTTAGGTGTAAGTGCAAGTGCAAATGCAGATACTTTTAATGATGAACCAGAATACAATGAACAATATGAAGTTGGTATAAAAAGTGATTGGTTAGATGGAAACTTAAGTAGTACACTTTCATTATACCAAATTGAACACTACAACATAAGATATAGACCAAGTTGGGAAACAGACTTAACAAAATGGTACCAAAGAGGAAAAGAGCGTTCAAGAGGTGCAGAATTAAGTATTATTGGAAAAATGTATGAAGACTTTTATCTTAGAACTTCTGTTGGTGTAATGGATGCAAAAGTAATAGAAGATAACTCAAATCCAGATAACGAAGGTCATCATTTAGGAAATACAGCACAATTAAACGGGAATATTTTTGTAAGATATGCTCCACAATCAGAACATTTTTATGGTGAAGTTGGTTTAACGCATGTAGGAAAAAGATATTTTTATAGTAGAAGTGGTGAAGAGAGCACTTTAGATAGCTTTAATAGAGTTGATTCAATGTTAGGTTGGAAATATAAAGATGTAAATATTACACTTGGTATTTTAAACTTATTTGACAAAGATTACTGGAGATCAAGTACTATGCCAGGAGCATCTAGATCTGCTACATTAAGACTTAATTATAAATTCTAATTTAGTATAAAACTTAGTATTTTTATACTAAGTTTTATCTATTATTATGCTAATGATTTTTGAAGTATCTCTTTTACTTTTTCAATAGTAATATCATGATTTTCACCAAGTTTTAGCATTTGATGTTTTTTCAAAGACTCTGTAATATTTTCTATTACTTTATCATCTACTTTATAGTCACTCAATTTTGTAGAAACACCTAAATTATTATAAAGAGACTCTATTTTATCAATTACTTTATTTGCATCTGTTATTGCAAATACATTTTTACCCATTTGCTCTAACTTATCTTTTTTATCTTCAAACATTACTCTTAAAAGATGTGGTTGTACAACGGCTAAACTTCTTGCATGGTCAAGTCCATAATATGCAGTTATTTCATGCCCTATAAAGTGAGTCGCCCAATCTTGAACAACACCACAACCTATAAAACCATTTAATGCCTGATTTGCTAATAACATTAAGTTATCTCGCCAATCTTTGTCATCTTTATTTTCCCAAGTATTCATAAGAGTTGTTAAACCTCTTAATATAGTTTCACTATATCCATCATGAACTAAAGAATTATTTGGCATAGTTAAGTACTGTTCACAAGTATGTACAAATGCATCTACTAAACCATTTTTAAGTTGTCTATCATCAAGTGTTGACATAACAGATGGATCAAGAACAGCAAATTTAGGATGAATAAAATCAGAAGCAAATAATCTTTTATCATTTGTAGATTTTTTTGATACGACACTTAATGAATTGGATTCACTTCCGGTTGCTGGTAATGTTAAAATAACTCCAATTGGTAAAGCTTTTTCTACTTGCTTTTTACCATCTAAAAAGTCCCAAGCATCTCCATCATATAACGCAGCTGCTGCTAAATACTTACAACCATCAATTACAGAACCTCCACCAACAGCTAAGATATAATCAATTTGCTCATCTTTTACAATTGATAATGCTTTGTTCATAGTTTCAACTGAAGGGTTTGGCTCTACTCCAGAAAACTCAAAAAAATTAAAATTTTTCAAAGCCTCTATCACTTGCTTGTATATTCCATTTTTTTTAATAGAACCACCACCATATACAAATAGTACATTTGATTTTTTAGGAATATATTTAGAGATTTCACTAATCTTACCTACACCAAATTCAATCGCGGTTGGATTGTAATATGAAAAAGTCATAACCTATCCTTTTAAATGAGATTTACACCTATTATATAACTAATTTATGTATTATCAAAGAATAAAGTTAAAAAATTTATAAATTATATATGAATTGAACAATAAGAATAATTGAAATAATAAGAAGTAAAATCTTTATTAATTTAATATAGAGTTTTGAATCTATCTTCTTTTTCACCTTAATTCCAAAATATAAAGAAAAAGAGATTATTAAAATAGTAATTAAAGAAAAACTAACTTCTGTTTTTGTAAAGCTATCATTTATAAAAAAGATAAAAATTTGAATAACTTTTCCAAGTAAAAAACATATATTCATCATCTGAATAAATTGCGCTTTTGAGTACTTTAACTCAATTCCATATATCATAAGCATTGGTCCCATAACATTAGTTAATCCACCTACAATACCAGTAAAAAAAGGATATAAAACAAATGAAATTTTTGGGTACTTACTAAAAGCACTTATTGAAATATTTTTGTTATTTGTATAAAGATAAAGCAATATTGAAATAGCCAAAAGTAGTTTAAATATATCAGAATTAGAAAATATCAATATTTGTGTACCAATTGCACTTCCAATCATAGTAATTACTGCAATAGGTAAAAACCTAATGACTGCTTCTTTACTATTTCCTTCACTTAAAAAGCTTACTAAATTTACTACTAAAGTTGGTAATAGTGTAAGAAGTATTGCAGTTTGCATATCTGTAAAAATTGCAATTATTGGAGTTGGAATTAAAGCAAAACCAAAACCTATACTTCCATGAACAAATGCTGCAAAAATAAGTACGATTGATATTAATATAAAAAATTCTAAATCCAAATAAATGCCTTTTAAATAAACTGCACTAAGGATATAATATTAAAGCTTAAATGATTTTTTAATTTGTGTAGTTAAAAGTGGCTCCGGATACTGGATTCGAACCAGTGGCCAAGTGATTAACAGTCACCTACTCTACCGCTGAGCTAATCCGGAATAAAAAAATTAAAGTGGCTCCGAATACTGGATTCGAACCAGTGGCCAAGTGATTAACAGTCACCTACTCTACCGCTGAGCTAATTCGGAACTTACATTTAAAGAAATGGCTCCGGATACTGGATTCGAACCAGTGGCCAAGTGATTAACAGTCACCTACTCTACCGCTGAGCTAATCCGGAATATATTATTTCCTTTAAATGGGGTGGAATTATAGTAAAAAATACTTTTTTTGTCAAGTATTTTTTGAGTTTTTTATAAAATTTTATAAAAATTTAATCCACTGCTATCAACCAATGATACAACACCTGATTTTATAAGAGTTTCTAAAATATTTTTTGAACTATCATCAAACATATTTTCAATATCTTCTTTTGTCAAAGGTCTTCTTTTTAACATAGAGATAATCTCTTTTTCATCAAAATTTTGTGTCTGTTTTGGTCTATTCTTAAATGCAATATTTACATTTATACCTTTAAATGTATTTGCAACTTTTTCAAGTAGTTCAAAATCTACTGGTTTTACTTTATATGCTGGTGGTCTATCAATTGTACCAATGTCAACTCTATGTGGATTTATCTTTTTAATTGAATCGTATAAAGCTTCTATTTCATCTTCTTTATCATTTAAAGTTTTAACAAATAAAACTTCCAATACAAAAATATTTTTTGTATCTTTTCTAAAACTAATCATACTTTTTATAATTTTATTTATATCAATACCATCATGATTTCTATCAAGCTTTTTAAAACACTTTTGGCTTACACAATCAAGTGATAATTTAACAGTATCAATTTTCAATAGTGCTTTATAGATTTTTTCATCATAAATTGTACTTCCATTTGACAAAATAAGTGTTTTTGTATCACCTTTTATTTTATTTATCTCATCAATTAATTCATCCAAATGAGGATATAAAGTTGGCTCACCATTTGCAGTTAAAGTAATTACATCAATTTTTGGATGTTTGTCAAAACTTTTCTTTATTTCTGAAATCACTTCGTTTACACTTGGATATTCTGTCATTTTATCAACTGTTTTTGCAGCTTCCAATTCACAGTATAAACAGTCAAAATTGCACTGTTTTTTACTAGGAGATAAATCAATTCCTAAAGATATTCCAAATCTTCTTGAAGGAATTGGACCAAAAATAATAGAATTTGAATAAGACATTTATTTCCTTTTTATTATCTATTTTAGAAATAAAAAAAGAGAAGCCCTAAAGCTTCTCTTTTATAATAATTTCACAACAAATTTTTATGTAAGTTCTTAACTTACAAATAAAAATTGCTTCAAACTAAAAAAGTAAAGCAGTTTACTTTTTTTTAACGTTTTACGCCTTTTTTGAAACTCTGTGACACTCACTTACAAAGTGTATTGCATTTTCAACTGGTACATCAGGTAAAATTCCATGACCTAAATTAAAAATATGTCTTTTACCTTCCATAATTTTTTGAATACCTTCTACACACTCAGTAGTTTTCTCTTTTGAGTAAAGTCTTGTTGGTTCCATATTTCCTTGAAGAACATATTTACTCCCAAGTTTCTCTTTTGCTAATGCCATTGGAGTTCCCCAATCTACACCAAATACGTCAAAGTTACCATAAACTAGTCCTCTTTCTATAAATGCCGCAACACCTTTAGGGAACATAATAATTGGAATTTCTGGATATTTTTCTTTTATATATTCAGCAATTTCAACCATATACTTCCAAGAAAACTCATCATATTTTGATGGTTCAATTGCTGCTGCCCAAGAATCAAAGATTTGAACAACATCAGCTCCTGCTTCAATTTGTTTAACCATATAATATTTAACAACTTCTGTTACTTTTTTAAGAATACTATGTAAAAGTTCAGGATTTGAATACATCATTTTTTTACAAATATTATATGTTTTTGTACCTTGACCTTCAATCATATATGTAGCAAGAGTCCAAGGAGCTCCTGTAAAACCTATTAATGCTTTATCTTCAGGTAATCTTTGTTTTAAAAGTTTTATTGTTTCATATACGTAAGTTAACTTATTTGCTGCTTCTTCTCCACCTAATAGAGCATCAACATCTTCTTGTGTTTTAACTGGTGTATCAAACTTAGGACCTTCACCTTTAATAAACTCTAATTTCATTCCCATTTCATTTGGAATAACTAAAATATCACTAAATAAAATAGCCGCATCTACACCAACAATATCAAGAGGTTGAATTGTTACTTCACAAGCCATTTCTGGATTATGACATAAAGACAGGAAATCACCTGCTTTTTTTCTAACTTCCATATATTCTGGAAGATATCTTCCAGCTTGTCTCATCATCCATACAGGAGTATACGCAGTCTCTTTACCTAAACATGCATCAACAAAAATCTTTGACATATATAACCTTTTTTATTTTTTACCAATTTTACCTAAGAAGAAAAGCCCAACAGCTAAAGCTGTAACAGCAAGTGCAAAGTAAAGCATCTCTAATGCACTTGAATATGTAGTATGTAAAACTCTTTGAAAAAAGTTTACAACTAATACCATAATAATTACTTTTGCAATTTTATCTTTTAATTGGTCTAAAGAAGTAATCGATAATATTTTTTGATCTTCTTTTGCAGATTCGTTATGATCAATTGGAGATATGAAAAGTTCATAAACTCCAAATGAAAAGATAAGTAGTACAACAGCGATTAAATATAAATCAATCGCACCAATAATACCACTTACTATATCTTCATGAAAATCTTTAGGATGAGCATGAGCAATTAATGTTTCAAATGCATATTTTGCTACACCCCAAATATCCAAACTTGCAACAACAAATAAAACTACTGCACCTACAAGTCCAAATATCACAGCAAACATAACTAAAAATCTAGTTTGCCACATTGCTTTTTCAAAAAGCTTCTCTATCATTAATTATCATTCTCCATTTCAATCCATTTTAATGCAATTCTAACAGAGTTAGTAGCAGCCCCTACTCTTACTTGGTCTGCAACATTAAAATAGTGTAATACATTATCACAATAATTATCTTTTCTAATTCTACCTACAAATGTTGTATCTGTATCAGTTGAAATAATTGGCATTGGGTATTGATTATTTTCTAAATCATCAATAACCTCAACATTTTCAAAATTATCTAAAGCTTCTCTTGCTTTTTGAACATCTACTTCAACACCATCTTCAAATGTTACTGTAATTGTTTCACTATGACTTCTTAATACAGGAACTCTTACACAAGTTGCAGCAATTTGCATCTGTTTGTGCATAATTTTTTGAGTTTCATTAATCATTTTCATCTCTTCTTTAGTGAAACCATTTGGCTGAGGAACATCAATTTGTGGAATTACATTAAGTGCAATTTGATGTGCAAATGCTTCTTTTTTTGCTTCATCAAGTTTAAAAGCAAAAAATGCTTGCATTTGTTTAACAAGTTCTTCCATTCCAGCTTTTCCTGCACCACTTACTGCTTGGTAAGTTGATACATCTACTCTTTTAATTCCATATAATTCATCAAGTGGTTTTAAAGATAAAACCATTTGAATTGTTGAGCAGTTAGGGTTAGCAATGATACCTGTTTCTTTCCAGTTAGCAATATCTTGTGGATTTACTTCAGGAACAACTAAAGGTACATTTGGTTCCATTCTAAAATGACTTGTGTTATCAATAACAACAGCACCAGCTTCAACTGCAAATTTTGCAAATTTAGCAGAGATACTACCACCTGCACTAAAAAATGCAATTTCTACTTCATTCTCTTCAAATGCACTCTCTGTTAATTCTAAAACTGTGTACTCTTTGTTTTTGTATTCAACAGTTGTTCCAGCACTTTTAGCACTTGCTAAAGGAACTAATTTGTTTACTGGAAAGTCATATGCTTCCATAACTCTAAATAACTCTTCACCTACAGCCCCAGTTGCTCCTACAACAGCAACATTAAATTTTCTCATTTTTATTCTTCCTCTTTACTATCTACTAAATTGTCATTTGTTTGATTATTTGAAGATTCATTATGTTCAACTAAATTTGAATCTTCAATTACACCTGCTAAATCAGTAGCAGATTCGATATCTAATTCATCATCCTCTTCTTTAGGACATTTTGCAATAGATACAACTCTATCTCCCTTATCAACATTAACAATAATAACACCAGAAGTATTTCTCCCTGCTTTTCTGATTGTTTGCATGTCAACTCTAATCATCTTACCAATAGATGTTAGAGCCATTAAATCTTGTTTTTCATCAACAAGAACAGACCCAATAACATTACCAGTTTTTTGATGTAATTTCATAGAAATAACACCAGAACCAGCTCTATTAGTAAGTCTATACTCATCAACAGTTGTTCTTTTTCCTATACCTTTTTCAGATACAGTTAATAACTCTTGTTCTTCACTGATAATAACATCAGCATCAACAACAAAGTCTGAATCATGTTTAAATTTAATTCCTCTTACTCCTCTTGTACTTCTTCCTTGTTCTCTAGTTTTATCAATTTCAAATCTGATACATTGACCTAAACTTGTGAAAATCATAAAGTATTGAGAACCAGGAATTGTAATCTTAGCTGTTACAACCTCATCAGAATCATCTAATACAATTGCTCTTACACCATTACTTCTGATATTAGCAAAATCAGTTAATGATGTTCTTTTTACAATACCATTTCTAGTAAAGAATGCTAAAGATTTAGACTCATCAAAATCAGTAGTTGGAATAATCGCCATAATTTTTTCTTCTGGTCTTAAATTAATAAGATTAACTACAGCTTTTCCTTTTGCTGTTCTACTACCTTCTGGAATTCTATATACTTTCAACCAGTATAATTGTCCCATATTAGTAATAAACATCAATGTATCATGTGTATTAGTAACAAAGAATCTTTCAATAAAGTCATCATCATGAGTAGTAACTGCAACTTTACCTTTACCACCTCTTCTTTGTTTTTCATATGATTTAATAGGAACTCTTTTTACATATCCATTATGAGTAATAGTAACTACCATTGGCTCATTTGGAATTAAATCTTCAATATCAATTTCATCATAAGAGTCTTCTATTTCTGTTCTTCTATCATCAGAATATTTATCTTTAATTTCTGCTATCTCTTCTTTGATTATTTCATTTAATTTTTCTTCAGATTTTAAAATAGCTTCAAGCTCTGCAATTAAGGCAAGTAACTCTTGATATTCAGCTTCAAGTTTATCTCTTTGAAGACCTGTTAATCTTCCAAGTCTCATATCTAAGATTGCTTGTGATTGAATAGCTGATAAACCAAATCTATCTTGAAGTTTATCTTTTGCTTCAGAATCATTTGCAGAAGATCTAATTATTTGTACTACTTCATCAATATTATCTAAAGCAATTTTCAGACCTTCTAAAATATGTGCTCTTGCTTTTGCTTTTTCTAAATCAAATATTGTTCTTCTAATAATTACTGTTTTTCTATGAGAAACAAAAAGATTTAATAACTCTGGTAAATTAAATACTTTTGGCTCTTTATTATGTACAGCTAAAAGAATAATACCAAATGTAGTTTCTAAAGGTGTCGACTTATAAAGATTATTTAAAACAATTTCACTCATTGCATCTTTTTTAAGTTCAATTACAACTCTAATACCTTCTCTATCAGATTCATCTCTAACTTCAGATACACCTTCAATTTGTTTATCTTTTGCTAAAGTTGCAATTTGTTCGATAAGTCTTGATTTATTTACTTGGTATGGTAGTTCATCAAGTACAATAACCTCTTTTTTACCTTTTGTTTCAATATGGTGTTTTGCTCTGATTTTTACTCTACCTCTTCCAGTATTGTAAGCATCAATAATTCCTCTTCTTCCAAAGATTGTACCACCTGTTGGGAAGTCAGGACCTTTTATAAACTCCATTAATTCATCAGCAGTTGCTTCTGGATTATCAATTGTATATAAAACACCTTCTAAAAGTTCATTTAAGTTATGAGGTGGAATCTTAGTTGCCATACCAACAGCAATACCTTCACTTCCATTTAGTAAAAGTGTAGGAACTCTTGTAGGTAAAATTGCAGGTTCTTTCAATGTATCATCATAGTTTGAAGTAAAATTAACAGTATCTTTGTCAATATCTCTTAATATCTCTTCAGATATCTTAGTCATTCTAGCTTCCGTATATCTCATTGCTGCTGCGTTATCACCATCAACAGAACCAAAGTTACCTTGTCCATCAACTAGTGGAGCTCTCATTGAGAAATTTTGCGCCATTCTTACTAATGCATCATAAACAGAAGTATCTCCATGTGGATGATACTTACCAATAACATCCCCTACAATCCTTGCAGACTTTTTATATGGAGATCTTGAACTCATATTTAAATCATGCATAGCATACAATATTCTTCTATGAACTGGTTTTAATCCATCTTTAGCATCTGGTAAAGCCCGTCCAATAATTACACTCATTGAATAGTCTAAATAAGAAGCTTTAACACTATCTTCTATATTAATATCTATTATATCTTGATCTTCGAAAAGGTTTTCCATAAAAAAACGCCTTTATTTTATATATTTCTTTTGATTTTATCTAAAAAGTACTTAGTATAAGGTAATATGAGATTTTAAGCTAGGAATAAAAAAGAGATTAAATAAAATTCAATCTCTTTTTGTAAGTCTATTTTGCATTATTATAATCAATAATCATATTATGTACTTCATCTTTGATTTTTAGTTTCTCTTTTTTCAATTTTTCAATTTCAAATTGATTTGAAAAATCTTTTGATAGTTGAGATATTTTTTCATCAAGTTCATTATGTTTATCAAACAAATCATGAAATCTCGCATTTTCTTGTTTTAATTTTGCAATTGTATCTCTGTGCTCATGAAACATTGTACATCCTTTTAATTGATTTTGTACAATTATAACAGTTAAATTCTTAGAGGAAATTATACGGTTTGTATATTTTGAAGTTTCTTGAAAGTCAAAGAGTAACTAAAAGTTACTCTTATATTTTATTTATGTTCTATAATCTGCGTTAATTTTAACGTATTCATACCCTAAATCACAACCATATGCTGTAAAAGAGTGTTCACCAATACCTAAATCACAAATAATTTTAAATTTATCATTTTGAAGAACTTTAGCTGCTTCTTGTTCTACTTCTGGAGTAAATACAAATTCACCTTTGTTATAAACAATTACATCATTATATGAAATAACTAATTTGTTCTCATCACTTACAACTCTACTTGCTCCAATAGTTGAAGCAATTCTTCCAAAGTTTGGATCTTCACCAAAAAGTGCAGTTTTTACAAGTAAAGAATTTGATAAAGCTTTTGCAGCAATTTGTGCATCTTCATAAGAAGCTGCATTTAATACTTCAAATGCAACTGCTTTTTTAGCACCTTCTCCATCAGCAACCATTAACATTGCCATATCATGCATAACTAATCTTAATGCCTCTTTGAAAGCATCTTTATCATATGAATTTGATTTTTTATTTGATAATAATAAAACAGTATCATTTGTTGAAGTATCACCATCAACAGAAATGGCATTAAAAGTTGTTTCACTATTTTCTAAAAGTGCTTCTTTCATATCTTCTTTTGGAATATTTGCATCTGTACAAATAAAACAAAGCATTGTTGCTAAGTTTGGATTTATCATCCCTGCACCTTTTGCAACTGCACCTATTTTAAAGCTACTTCCATCTTCTAATTTTACTTCATACATTGTAGTTTTAGCATAAGAATCTGTTGTCATAATTGCTCTACTTAAATTCTGTGCATTTTTTGAAGTTAAGTTAAATTTTTTTGCACCTGCAACAATTTTTTCAACTGGAAGTTGGTTTCCTATTACACCTGTACTACTCATAATTGGGTTTTCTAGGTTAAAATCTAAAGAAGAAAAAATAGTATTAATATTTTCAATACCTTGTTTACCTGTTAAAGCATTTGCATTTTTTGAATTTATTAATACAAAATTTGTTTTAAAATTTTTATTATACATTTGATAATGTTTTAAAGGTGCTGCTTGAAATTTATTATTTGTAAATATAGCTTCAACTTCACATAAAGTATCACTATAAATAAAACCTAAATCAAGTGCATTATTTGCTTTTAATCCTGCACTAATTCCATCACAATAAAAACCTTCAATTTGGTCAAAAAGACCTTTAATTGGTAAAATAGTAAACATTATATAATATCCTTAAAAGTTATACTTTATAAATCTTTTGGTTTCTCGCTATAAGATAAAAGTCTTTTTGATTTTGAAATACCATTTTGACTTCCAACTAAAAGTAATTTACAATTTTCAGTAATTATAATACTACCCTTTGGCATCTGAATAAATCTACCATTTGCTTCAGTAATACCAATAATAGAAACTTTCATCTTATCTCTTAATCTTAAATCTTGTATTTGTTTATTTACAGCCCAAGACTCTTCACCAACAAAAGCCTCTTCCATATCAATAGGAGTATCAGGCTTATATAAAAACTCATCTAGTACATTTTCCATATCTGGTCTAATAGCCATTGCACTAACTCTTTTTGCCATTAATGATGGTGGAGCAACAACCTTATCTGCACCTAGTTTTTTTAATCTTACTTTATCATTTTGTGTTTCTGCATTACAAATCACTAAAAATGGACTTCTTCCAAGCTCTTTTTCATATAATCTAACTGATGCAATTAATGTAATATTATCAGAAATATTTTTTGATAAAGAGATAGCCCCTTTTGCTGAACTTAAGTGAGATTTTAAAAAAGCAATCTCTTTATATGGCTCTTCTTTTACAAAATATGGATAGTTATTATCTTTTGCAACTTGTTCCATATCTTCTCTTGAATCAACAACTACAAAAGGAACATGATTTTGTCTAAATTGTCTTGCTAATTGTGCTGTATATTCATTATGATAAAATATAACAAAATGCCTTCTAAGTCTTGCTATTTTATAAAGCATACGTCTTTCCTTAATTAGTTTTAAAAGTGTACCATCTGATATTGTATTGATTAAAATCCCCACAGAAAATGTAAGAACAGCAAATCCTGACAACATCAAAGTAACTGTAAAAACAATACCTTCATTACTAAAGTTTCTCTCGTTTAATGCACCAAAACCTGTAGTTGTAAATGTATATGCAGATTGAAAAATTGCATGCATAATTGAATAATCTTCAATATATACATATCCAAATGTACCAATCATTAAAATGACTTGGATTAATATAAGTGGTAATCTAAATGGTTTTAATTGAGAATAAATAAGAGGATTTAAGTCATACTCTGGTTTGCTTGACCGTATCTCCCAGCCAAGGGCTTTTTTGATCTTTTTAAAGAAGCTCATGAAAGCACTTTTCTAAGCGCCTTCTTATGAGTGTTTTTTAAGAGTTCTTAACTCTTTAGCAGAAATTCTGATTTTTTGTGTAGTACCATCTTCTAAAGTAACTCTAACTGTTCTTAAGTTTGGTAAAAATCTTTTTTTAGTTCTGTTTTTAGCGTGGCTCACGTTGTTTCCAACCATTGGCCCTTTTCCTGAAATTGCACATCTTCTTGCCATATTTTTTTCCTTCTTAATTTTATAGTGAAAAATATTCGCGTATTATATCTTAATATTCTTAACTTTTATTTAAAATAGCTTTTACTTTATACATTTTGTAAAATAGTCATAACTTTTGAATAATTTTTATTTAAAGTAAACTCTTTTGCGATATTAAAATTATCATTTTTGATTAATACCAAATCCTCATTTCTTCCTAAAAGTGCATCTATTTTAAAAGGTGTACTTCCATCATCATATCTATTCATAGTAGCAAAAATATCAACAACTTCACTTGCACTATTTGTTCTTGGAATAAATACTGCACTTTTATAATACATCGCTTTTATTATAGATGATGCAAATGATTTTTTCTGAGTAGGTAAAACAAATATATCACATATATAAAATAGTAAATCTATATTACCAAAATCTTCTAAATAAACTACTTTATTTCCAAAGTCATATTTTGAAGTTAAAAACTTTAAATTAGAAATTTGTCTTTTATTACCTGCGATTACAAACTTAGTATATTTATAATTTATCTTTTTTATAAGTTCTATAAACTCTTTTACTCCAGAATTTTTAAAATCTTTTGCTGTAAAAAGTACTATTTTATCTTCATTAGATATTTCATACTTTTCTAAAAACTCTTTTTTTTGAGTTTCATTAAAAGTTTTAACACTTATACTTGGATAAATAACTTCAACTTTCGAACTTTCAAAATCAAATACTTCTATTAATTTATCTTTTAGTTTATTTGAATTGACAACTATTTTTTTTGCGTTTTGAAGTTTCTTTTCATCTTCTTTTTGAATATTTCCACTAAAAAAATAGATATCTGCAAAATCTTGCTTTTTAAATATCAATTTATGTGAAAGTTTTCTTTTTTTTATTTTAGTTATATTTTCTGTTTCTAAAAGTTTTTTTATTAATTTTGTTTCTATTTTATAATCTATTTTTATCATTAACTCTTTCCATTTAGCAAAATTTTATCAAATAAAAAATAAAAAGATTTAATAAGTTTAAAATATTGTTATGATAAAATCCAAATTACAACAAAAAAAGGATAATAAATAATGAAAAAAGTGATTGCAGATGAATTCCAAGCACACCTTGAAACAATAAATAATGTAATAAATAATATGCAAGAAAAAGTAGAAGCTGCATCACAACTTGCAGTAGATACTTTAAAAAATGGAAACAAAATTTTATTATGTGGAAATGGTGGGAGTGCAGCAGATGCACAACACATTGCAGCAGAATTAACAGGAAGATATAAAACAGAAAGAAGAGGACTTCCAGGAATTGCACTAACAACAGATACAAGTGCCTTAACTGCAATTGGAAATGACTATGGATATGATAGAGTATTTGATAGACAAGTTGAAGCATTAGCAAATAAAGGTGATTTAGTAATAGGAATTAGTACAAGTGGAAATAGTAAAAATGTATTAAGTGCTTTAAATCTAGCAAAAGAGCTTGGTTGTAAAACTGTTGGATTAACAGGAAGAGATGGTGGAGCTATGAATGAAGCTTGTGATGTAAATCTGGTAGTTCCTTCAAATGACACACCAAGAATTCAAGAAATGCATATTTTAATTGGTCATACTATTTGTCAAATTATAGATAATGAACTAAGTTAATTACCTATAACGTTTAAAACATCTTTAGCTGTTATTAATTTCATACAGTTATGATGTTTTAAAGGACATACCCTTTTCATACATGGAGCACAATCTAAATTTTTTGTAATAATATTCTCATTTGGATTATTCCATTGATTTGTCTCTTTAAATCTTGTAGGTCCAAAAATAGCAGCTGTTTTTACTTTAAATGCAGCAGCAACATGCATAGGACCAGAATCATTTGTAATAAATATATCAAGCCCTGCTATTTTTTCAATCAATTCAGGAATTGTTGTTTTTCCTGCTAAATTTTGGTAATTTGTCACACCATTTGAAATAAGTTCTTTTTCTATATCTTTTGCAATATCAGTTTCCCCTGGACCTCCAAATATTACAATATCATGTGTTTTTGACATTTTTATTGCAACTTTAGCAAACTCATTTGGATACCATCTTTTAGCACTTCCATATGTAGCACCAGGATTTATTCCAAGTGTATTTTTACCATATGAAAAAGGTTTAAAATGCAAAGATAAATCACCAGCTTTATTATCTAAATTTAACACATAATTTACAAAATCGTTATATCTTAAAACCTGATGTATTTGCTGTTTTTCTAATCTTCTATAATTATACTTTTTTTTAGCATTTACAAAAAACATCATAAATTTAGAAGATAGACTTCTTCTAAATGAAATTGCTAAATCAACTTTACCTATTTGTTTAGCTAATTTATATAAATTTTTATATCTATTACCTTGTTTTTTTGTATTATCAACTATTATTTTTTCTATATTTTTAAAATTTCCTAACGCTTGAGTTGAAACAAATGAGCCCAAAAGCGTTATCTTTGCATCTGGATATGTTTTTATTATATTCTCAATTGCAGGTGTTGTCATAATTGCATCACCTAGCCATGTTGGTATCTCTATAAATATCTTCTCAATTTTCATTTAATATCTCTTTAAATTTATAAAACTGTGGTAACTTCACTATTTTTCCATCTCTATTATCAACTAATCCATAACCTGGTGCTATTAATTGATGCCAATATACTCTTCTTATTTTTCTACTATTTTTAGCAATATTTATATATTCGTTCATATAGTTTGTATAAAGTTCATTTGATACACACTCTTTTTCACTAGTGGGTGCATATGGAGCTGTATTTGAAATTGGCCAATTAACTTCTGTAATATAAATTTCATTATTTACTTTAGAAGATAATTTACACAAACAGTATAATAAATCAATCTTATTTTTAGTATCAAAGAAACCATATTGTGTATTTGTAGGTTTTCCTCTTCTATCAACATAAAGTAATGCACTTAATTTATCATATTTAATATTATAAAAATTAAACATTGCTCTTACGTTATAGTAATATTCAAAATCTATTACACTAGGTCCTAATAGTTTTAAATCTTTATATTTTTCATCTCTTAAATCTTGTGCAACTTTATAAAAACCAAGATACTCTTGAACTCCAAAAAATCCCCATTTTGCTCTATTTATTGTAGTTGCTATTTGATACTCAAAAACAAAAGAACAAAATTTTGAAAATATCAAATCTAAATCTTTTTTCAAAAGTTCTTTATTTTCTATATGTTCTCTATCTTGCATAATATTAAGCAAAATATTTTTATTTGAAGTTTTATTAAAACTCTTCGCAAACTCAACATACGAATCGATATTTTCAATATCACTTAAAGGTAATCGAATTATTAGATTTTGAACATTTAGCTCATCAACTAACTCTTGCTGTATATTTCCTTTATCTAAATTAACACCAATTCCAATAAAATTTTTATTTCTAACAGTTTGATTTCCTTTAAAAAGTTTCATCAAAACAATCGAAATAGGTAAAATAACAATAGCAGAAAAAAACATAATCACATAATCAAATATGTATTTTTTTCTCATCTTTTTTTTGTAAGATTTATCTTTTATAACACTTGGTTGGTCTGAATACTTATCCCATACAAATGGTGATTTACTCATATTATAACCTTGTAAAAGGACGTTCACCTAATTGGGCTCTTTTTACATCCTTTTTGTACATCACCATAAATTTTTCCCATTGTCTTTTAATTTTATATTTTGTATATAGCCTTGAATTTCTATATAACCAAAACTTAAATCCCATTCTTTTCGCACCTAATCCATCAACAATTATAATTTTATATTTTCCTTCTTGAACTTCAGGACAAAATAGATTTGTCAAACTTGTATCAACAAATAGTATTTCATTATCTTCTAAATATTTTTTTAATTCATCCAATAAAACTTTTTGTTCATCAAGTGATAAAATTTTATTTGCAACCATATATCTAAAAGATTTTGCAGGAGTATTATCATAATTCAAAACTCTATCAAAAACAAGAGCTTTTCCTATATTTGTCTTTATATATCCATAACAATTAGTAAGATGAGACAAATCTTTTTGTCTATTTTTTAAATAATTCATATAGATATACTCTAATTTATTTTGGTCGTTATGTTCACCTTTTGAAAATACGCTTTTAATAACTTTAGTATTATCTTCAGGATGTAAATAACATGCTCTTTCTCCACCTTTTGCAATCAATAAATCATCATTTATTTGATATAAAAACTCATCAGATAAAGCAATTCCAACTCTTCTTGATATTTTTAATAATACGTTTTGACAAAAAGACAAATCAAGCCCTGTATTTACATAAGTATAAACTATTGAAGGCTTTTGCAAATATATTTTAAAATTTGCTTTTCTATATTTTTTTATATCTCTTTTTTTTAGCTCATCTTTTCTTTCTAAAATTATTTTAGCTTTTGCATCTAAATGAACCATCCAATAAACAGTTGGTATATAATTTAAAATATTTTTCCACTTATCTCTTAATTTTGTTTTCTTATCTAAAAAAGAGATATTTTCTAATAAATAATCATTAAAAAATCTATCTATAAATACTATTTTTTTCTTAACTAATGTATTAAAAACTAAATATGGATAATATAATAAACCAGCAAGAATAACTAACATATAGTGAATATCATCATGTTGGTCTTTTTCTGGTTTTTTACCTAGTTTCTTCTTTAACAAATATTTATTTATTGGATAAGTTACATTATAAATAATAGATCTTCTTACTATTTTTTTAAATCTTTTAAACATTAAACTTTTTTCTTTTGGGTTAAATGTATTTGTAAGAAGAGTTGTCTTCCCTACTCCATCAGGACCAATAATAGGAAAAATTTTATATTCTTTGTATTTTAAAACTTTTTTTCTATAATCTAAAATAATCTTATTTTCTACATTTTCCAATAATATTTTTATTTTTTTATCTTCACTATCTGAGTAAATTATCACTTCAATTTCATCATACTCTTCTCTAATAATTGAAAAACAGTATAGATTTTTTGAACATAATTTAAAAACTATTTTTAATAAACTATTTAATCTATCTTCTGTAATAGAAAATTTAACAGTGTTATTTTCATATTTATAAATAGAAAAATTTTTCTTTGCAAGTTTAGTTAATAAATTTTGAGTAAATTCTTCAATATCAATCATTTATTATCTCTTTTAATCTATTTTCAATTTCTAAGTATTTCTCTTTTGAATAATCTAAAGAAAGCATAAAATTGTTTTGATTTTTAGTTTCACTTACAGTTGCCCATCTTTTAGAACTTGCAAATAAGTTATCACCAAAAAATGAAATTGTTTTTGTATTTACACAACCAGCTAAATGCATAGGGCCAGTTGAAGTACTTATAAAAAGTTCAAATTGACTCAATAGTTTACAAAAATCAATAATTGCACCAACTGATTCATAAAAAACTGCATCAAAATCTACTTTTGAGATAATTTCATCTTTTACTTTTAAATCGTCAGGTCCAAATGTAAAAACAACTTGAACATTATCTTTAAGGGATGCTGTTTTAGCCAATTTAATATAATCATCAATTGTTAAATTACCCTCACTACTTCCACCAAAACCAGGATGAAAAGCAACAATTTTTTTAGACTCATCAATATTAAAATCATTTCTAAATTTTTTGATTTGTTCGCTGCCATCAACATTTAAAACAGGCTTTGAGAACTCTAAATTAATATCTTTAAATAGTTTTGTTGCTAAATCTAAATTATATTGCCACTCAGTTTTTAAAACTTGACTTCTTCTTTGTTTAACTCTTTTATTAAAAAAAAGTTGAGCTATTTTAGTTGCAGGTGCTACTCTTTTTTTTATTTTGCTTTTAAATAAAAGTTTACCAAGTTTAGTATCAATATAAGCACTAATACTTGCATCAAATTTTCTTTGTTTTATTTCATCTAATGTAATATCTAAATTATTTTTATCAAATAAAATAACATCATCAATAAAATCTATATTTTTTGCAAAATCAAAATTTATCTTACTTACTAATGCAGTAATTTTTGTTTGGGGATATTGTGTTTTAATAGCTTTAAAAAGAGGTAAAGTCACAACAAAATCTCCAATTTTGTCATGTCTAGAAATCAATAAATTCATCAATTTTTACCTCTTATTTTTCTTTTAAACTCCACAAAACCTTTTAATTTTTTATCACACTGTTTTAAAATATCAATAGCTTTATTTTCATCAACATTTGCAAGTTTGGCATACTCTTTTGCAATAATTAGTAAACTATCTTCGTCAAGCCAAAGTTTTGCAAAATTATCAAGGCCTGTGTATAAATCAATAGTTCTAAATTGCATTCTATTTATATCTACAACAGAAAATTCATATCCACTATTAGTTTTTGCAACTAAAATATTACCAGCAGAATAGTCTTTATGATATACACCATTTTGATGAAGATTATATGTGAATTTTACGAACCCTTTGATTATTTTTTCTCTGTCTTCAAAATCTAAATGTCTTAATGGCTCTCTTATTGTATATTCGTAATTATATTTTTCACTTATAAAAAAACTCTTTTTAAATAAAAAGTTATGATAAAACTCAATATAACCAATTGGTTTTGGAGTATTTATTCCTAACTCTATTAATTTAATAGCATTTTCATAAGATTTTTTTGCTTTTGAATCTCTAAAATAAGCATATGCAATTTGGTTTATTATATTAGGAACTTTGAAAGCTTTTACTACTGTTTTTATTCCCTTATATTCAATTACTTTAAGTTCATTTCTTGCTTTATGAATTGTATTTGAGTTCTCTTCAAAAAACTCTTTTATATTTATCAAAAATTCTTTTATATTATTATAATTACTATTTAGTTTATACTTAATACTCAATCTCTTCCCTTATTTTTCTAAAACTTTTTATTTTTTATATTAATTGATTTTCAAACTAATGTGAGGATAAAAATACTTTATATTATTTTATATATTATATCAAAATAATATAATATACAAGTAATGTTTAACTATTCAAGATATTTAAATAAACAACTATTTTCTTTTATTATTCTTTTTTTCTTAAGCGAGTTAATAAAACCAGTCCAACTTTTATCAATCTTTTTCTTAATAAAGTAATCACATATATAAAAAAATGGATTATAATTACTATGAGATAATCCATCAATTATAACTAATCTGCTTTTATCAATATTTTGCTGATACATAATATTTACCGTATTTAAGTCTTTTACAAATATTTTGTTTTCATAAATATATTTTTTTAATAAAGGAACTAATTTTAATAAATTTTCAATTTCCTCAATATTATTACTATTCTTTAAATATTTATCTACTTCCATAGATATAGTTTCATCATTATCTCTAATTAATTCGAAAACTTCTGCTTTTCCTAGATTTGTATCTACTTCACCATAATATTTTGAAAGAAAATCAAAAGGAATATCTTTTTCAATAAGTTTTTTATAATATTTTAATTCTCTCTTTGTCTCTTTATTCTCTCTTAAATCTATTTTTAAACATTTAGTTTTATCATTTGGATGCTTATAACAAACTCTATTTGTACCTTTATTTATATATAAACTATCATCCAAAAAAATCATCAATACTCCTATTTATTGTCAAACCGCTATTTTAACATAATAATTTTTAAGGATATAAACAGAACTATTTTTATAAAATTGATAAAAATAAAATTTGGGTAGAAATGACTTTAAAACAAAAAATTAAAAACTATTTATTTAAAAAAATTGCACAAAAAGAGTATGACAAAAATATAATCCATATAAAAATTAATAAAATTCTATTAATTAGAGATGGTGGAATAGGAGATGCAATATTAAGCTATCCACTAATTAAAGAATTAAAAAAAAATTATCCTGATAGCAAAATCGATGTATATGCAAGTTTAAATAATTACTTTATGTATAAATATATTCCAGAAGTAAACAATGTATATCTAAAACATAAAAAAAGACATTGGTTTAAATCATGGCTAGAAATATACAAAATGAGAAATAATCATTACGATTTAGCAATTGATGACACAGTAATAAGATTTCATAGAACTTTATACACAATGATAATTAATCCAAAATTAGTTTTAGCTTCCATTGGTAAAAAAAATAGATATGGTTTTGATAGAAGTGAGTTAAGCTTTTACTACAAAGTATATCCTATTCCTAAAAATATCATTCACATTGTAGATGAAAGATTAAATGTTTTTAATCTTTTAAATATAAAAAAATTCAATAACAAAATGTATTTCCCTCTACCTAAAGAAAAAAATATAGAAATTCAAGACTACATAAAAAAATATAGAGATTATAAGTTAATAGGATTAAATACAGATGCTTCACATAAAGATAGAACATTAAATACTAAACAAATTATTGATTTATGTAATCTACTAAAAAATGAAAAGATAAAAATTATACCTTTTTGCGTTCCAAGTAAATTTGAATATTTTGAAAAATTAATTAATGAAAACTCATTAACAAATGTAGCAATACCTTTTAAAACAAAAAGCATATATGAAGCAGCTGAAGTTTTAAATGAACTTGATTTATTAATTACTCCAGATACAAGTTTTGTACATATTGCTTCAGGATTAAATATTCCAACAATAGGACTTTTTTGGAACGACCCATCAAAATATATTTTATGTGGTCCAAAAGCTGATAACTCAATTGCTTTAACACCAAAAGGTACTGAGTCAAATTTAGAAAATATCAATTTAAATGAGATTCAAGAAAATGCATTTAAAATATTAAATATTAAAAAGTAAGTATCTACTTTTTAATATATTTATTTATAAACTTATCCCATCTTCGTCTTATTCTTCTTCTAGCGAAATATGGGATTTTATTTGGTAATGTAAAATGAGAAACATCACCTAATCCATCAATTAAAACTAATTCAAATTTATCTTCACTTCTTTTTCTTAAAAGAATATTTTTAGGCATCATTCCATAATTAAAAATAATTTTATTTCTTAAAAAGTAATCTTTATACTCTTCTAGCTCTTTTTTATAAAAATCTACTCCATTCTCTTTTATATAATGAGCAAAAGTTTTAGAAACCTCTCCATTATAATCTCTAACAACTTCAATTATAAAACCTTCACCATGATTAGTCTGAACTTCGCCATAAAACTTAGGAAGATGTTGCCAATCATTCATTCCTTTTTTTATTAACTCATTATAGTAATCAATCTCTTTTTGAGATTGTTTATTTTTCTCTCTTTTATTATTTTTATAAGTTACTTTTACTGCTTTATTTTTATCTTCTGGGTGTAAATAGCAAGCTCTTTCACTACCTTTTCCTATAAAGTCTTCTTCTTTTAAAATAAGCACTTATTCTCCTATTCTTTTAAATACTGTTATTAACTTCTTAAATTGCTTTTTGTTATCAAAATCTCTATCTGCTTTAATTTTTCCAGACTTTGCTAATTCATCTTTTAATTTTTCATTGTTATACAATATCTCAATTTTTTTTGCTAAATCATTTGCATTTTGATTTTCAAAAAGTAAACCACTCTTTTCATCTTCAATTATTTCTAAAACACCACCACTATTTGAAGCAATTACAGCTGTTTGATTTTTCATCGCTTCTATTGTAACCAAACCAAAAGTTTCATTTTTTGAAGTCATTAAAACTACATCACAAGCTTGCATAAATTTATATGGTTCTTTAGTAAAACCAACAAATTTTAAAACATCATTTAAATCATATAAATTAACTTTTTGCTTTAATTTGTTTAAATATTCTTCACTCATTGCAGAACCAACAATATAAGCTTTAATATTTAAATTTTTTTGTTTTAGTTCTTTCATTGCCTCAATCAAAAGATGTTGACCTTTAAACTCATTTATTCTACCAATTAGTCCAACCATAAAAGAGTTTCCAACTTCTAAACTGTTTTTGAAACTATTTATCTGTTCATCAGTTAAAATTTCAGCCTCATTTGCACCTAAATAAACTAATTCTAAATTAGGTCTAATATTATTAGGAATAAATTTTGTTATTTGTTCTTCTAAAGACTTTGTAACACAAATAATAGTATCAATATTTTTATATAAAAACTTATGATAAAAATCATTTTTAAATCTAGTCATATTCATATGTCTAGTCTGCACAATTTTAGGTTTTCTTTTTGAAAATAGTTTTGCTAACACAATTATTGGAATATCTTTTGTCCAATGCAAATGAACAATATCAATATTTTTTTTATCAATTATATTTGCTAATTTAAATGCATTAGAAATAGAAAAACTACTCTTTCTGCTTAGTTCAAACTTTTCAATATTAGTAATATAATCTTTTAATTTTGAAACTTTTGCAACAACACAAGTTACATTAAACTCATTTGAAAATTGATTAGAACAATTAGCCATATAAAGTTCAAGACCTCCTAAATCAGGAGATAAACAGACTTCTAATATATTTTTATTTTTCATTCTTTTGCATCTCTAGCATCAATGCATATTTCATATAAGAACTAAATGCAGATATCACAGCAACATTCAAACCATTAATACCATGAAATATACCTTTTTTTAAAATCAATGTTTTAAATAAAGCTCCTATTCCATGAATAAATGGATCAAAAATATTTGCGCGTTTTCCATCTTCATAGGCTAAAATTGCACCCCTTTTGATAAATTTTTCAGTTGTTCTTATCATATGAGCATAATCTTCATAAGAGTAATGTAACATATCAGCTTCTAAATCACAAACATTTTCTGTTTGAACTCTTGCATGTCCTTTTGCAGTTGAATAAGCACATTTTCTTCTATTATATAGTCTTGCCACTCTATCTGGATACCACAATTTTATGAAATTTTTACCTACATATGTTTTTCTAGCAAAAGAGAACGCATCATAAGAAGTGCTATCCAAATCTAATTTTTTAATCTCTTCAATTGCATTTAAATCTAATCTTTCATCTGCATCAATACTTAATATCCAATCATTTTTTGCAAATGGTGCACCAAAAGCTTTTTGTGGTCCATCACCTAAATACTCTTGTTTTATAACTTTTGCACCCAATCTTTCTGCAATTTCACATGTTTTATCACTACTTAATGAATCAATAACCAATACTTCATTACATACTTCTTGTACTGATTTTATAACTTCTTCTATATTTTTTTCTTCATTTAGTGTTATTATATTTGCTGTAATTTTCAAAATAAAAAAACCTTCAATTTTAAATAAGCTTATATTATATAATAAGTTTAATTTAAATTCGATATAATGGCACTTTTAAAGGCTTTAAATGAAACAAAAAACTGCAATTATATGTTTATCAAGAGTAAATGGAGGAATGGAATTAGCCTCTGTAAAACTTGCAAGATTGCTAAGTAAAGAAGTGGAAACTCACTTCATAGCAAGAGACAATAGCTACATCATAAACAAAAAAGAGCACTTTTCAAATTATAAAATAAATGTCCATGAAGTTAATTCCAAAAGTAATTTAAGCTTATCATTAATTAAAGCGGTAAGACAGATACTTATAAAAAATAGTATTAAAAATATTATCTTCTTAGGTGCTTCAGAGATGAAGTCTTTATACTTTGCAACACTTGGATTAAATATAAATTTTATAATAAGACAAGGTTCAAAAAAAACCACTTCAAAAAAAGATATATTTCATAAACTTTTTTATTCAAATGTTAACTATTTTGTTGGAAATTGTGAATATATGAAAAAAAATATTATAGATATTTTACCAATACCTAAAAATGCAAAAGTAACAAGAATTTACTCATCATTAAAATTTGATGATAATATCAATTTTAATGTATTTGATGGAACAGTCAAAATTATTCATGTAGGTAGAGTTCATCCAGGTAAAGGGCAATTTGAAGCAATAAAAACATGTGAAACTTTGCATAAAAACAATATTGATTTTAGTATTAAATTTTTAGGAGATATTCAAGATAAAGAATACTATTCTAAAATAGAAAACTACTTAAAAAATTGTGAATATAGTAAGAATATTGAATTTGTTGGATATACAAGTGAAGTGAAAAAATATTTACAAAAAAGTGATATTTTTCTTTTTCCTAGCTTAGGAGAAGGGATGAGTAATGCAATAATTGAATCTTTAGGATTTGGACTTATTCCAATTATCTACGATGATACATCTTCTCCAGAATTTAAAGATTTAGGATTTCATATTTATTTAACAAAAAATAATAATGTAAATGATTTAAAAGAGATTCTTTTAAATGTATCAAGTAATATAAAAGAAGAAAAATTCAAAGCAAAAGAAAATCATAAAAAAGCATTAGAAATATTTGCTTTAAAAAGAGAGCAAAGAGAGTATTTAGAGCTTTTAGTTTAAGCTCTAAATATTTTAATCTATTTTCATAAAATCTAGAATTTTATTACATCTTGATTCATAAGTAAAATTACTTAAACAATAAGTATATGCGTGTTCAGCCATTCTTTTTCTTTTTTCACTATCATTAGCTAAGCTTTGTAATGCATCTTCCCATTCACTATAATTTTTATTATCTACTAAGATAGCTTCTTTATCTGTTATTGTTTCTCTTATTGCAGACATATCTGAACAAATTATTGCCTTTTTAGAAGCCATATACTCAAAAATTTTAATAGGAGACATATATTCACTATTCCTATTCCCCTCTTCATTTGTCTGATAAGGAGCAACAAGAATATCACATAAATTTCTATATTCATAAGTTTTTTCTGGACTAATAAAACCATGAAAATATAAATTTTCTAAATTACCACTATTTTCTAACCAAAAATCAATATCTTTTTTCTTTCCACCTACTACATGAAAATTTATATCTTTAAATTTTGAGGCTAAGTGTATAATTATTTCTATCCCTCTTCCTTTAAAAAGGCTTCCTATATATCCTACATTTACTTTATTTCTAAATTTCTCACAATTTAAAGGAATTGTATTAAAATCTTTTGATACAATAGTTGCACTTTGAATAACAAGTATTTTATTTAAAGGAATATTATACTCTTCACTATAAATATTTTTTAATTTGTTTGAAATAGTTGCTAAGTTATTAGAATATTTATTTTTAATAAATTTTTTAAACATTTTATGTTGAAAATCATTTTTATAAAAAGGTTCATGCACTTCAAACAATACATTATGACCTTTTCTTTGCGCTAAATAAAAAGCAAAAAAATCATCTCGTCCATATACAATATTTGGCTTAATTTTTTCTATTTCAATTAAACATCTTAATGAATAAATTTTCTTTTTTAGATATTTAATATTTGGAGAAAAAAGTTTCTTAAGTTTAAAGTTTTCTTTAACTCCATAATAAGAAAAAGGATTTTTTACATTATCCTCTTCTAATTTTTTTGTCCATGGAGCTAAAAGAGTAACCTCATGACCTAAAGATGCAAATGATTCACACATTCTCATAACATTAATACTATTTGCCGTTTTAGAAGGAATAATTGATCTTGATATATATACTATTTTCATTATTATTCCTTATTATCTTGTGATACCAATTATTAAAAAAAGTATAACAAATCCTAAATAAAAGAAAAAGGTATTCTTTGAAAAAGGTTTATAATCTATATCATAATTTTTATTTACAATTAAACATGATACAAAAGTAGCAAATAATGGTAAAGAAAATGTTTCAAAAAATTTACTAGGTACCATGTACAGTAAAATTGATATACTTAAAATTATTAATAAATCTTTATTATATTTGCTAAGTTCTTGATAAGTAAATATCCTATAAAACATAAAAATCAAACCAAAATATCCAAAGAGTCCTAGTTGCATTAAAATTTGAATATGGGTATCATGTGGATTTGCTATAATATCTTTATCTTTTAAATATGCATATTTATCAGGAATAATTTTTCTCACTTCATCCATGAAATCTCCAACACCAACACCAAAGAAAATATTTTTTTCAAAAAGTTCAAATCCATATTTAGTAAGTCCCATTCTTTGACCAACAGATGTATTATAATCTTCATTTTCAATCACTTTCTTAACACTATCAATAGTCTGATTAACTCTTATATTAATTGTAGAAGAATATTTATAACCTAAAAAACTAATTGTTGATAATAAAATTAATGCAACCAAAAATGCTTTAATTAATCTTTCTCTATATGTAAGAATAAATACAATAAGAATAGAAATAATATAAATTACATAACCTGTTCTTCCTGCAATAAAAGACATATTTAAAGTTGCAGTTGTCATAAAAATTATACTAAATATTTTAACTTTTAAAGAAACATCTTTCTTATTCAAAAATTGATATAACAAATAAGATATTACAATTGCAAGTCCATAATTATGTCTTATATGATTATAAAATGGAGCAGGACTAAAAAGAGTTGTTTCATATATTTCATATTTTCCTATATAAAATGATGTAGGAAGTAAAGAAAAATTAATTGCATAAGATATTAATTCTGTAAAAAACATTCCAAGAACAAATGCTCCAATTATTCGAAAAGCAAATCTCACATCCAAAAAAGATAAAAACATTAAAGGGAAAAGTAAATATTTTGCTTTATCCATATGCGCTTTTCCAAAAGTAATATTCTCAGTATATAACATTCCAAAAGCATTTATTAAATAAAAAATCAAAAAGGCTTGAACTATTCTATTTGAAAAGGCATCTTTTAAATAAAACCAATAATCTCTTCTATATAAAAAAAGAACTAACATAGTAAAAAACAATGAACTCTTTGCATTATTATTTATTGGAATCAAAAATGCATATAAAACAAGAAGATGATTAAGCCATAAGGTAATCTTATCTTTTACATTTTGAGATGGAGCTTTTAAAATATTAGTCATCTATTTCCTTTTTGTTTTTTATATTCACTATCTATTAAATATTGAGATATTGCAAGACATGCTTTATAATACTCTAACATAGGTTCACCCTTTTGACTTAAGGAATCAAATCTTTTTACTTGTGTTTTTGTATTTACAACCAATGAACCATTTAATCCATAATGTTTTACATTTTGATTAAATAAATTTTTTCCTATTGATATATAATTTTGATCTTTTAAAGTTAAATTATATAAAGTTGGGAATATATCCTTATGTGAACCAGCTAAAGTTGTATCAATATTTAATTTTTTTCTTAAATCCTTAGGAATATAAAAATATAAAGGAATATTTTTTGAATTTAATATTTTTTTATCATCATATTTCATAATACCATCAATAGTATTATTATCAGCAGTTATAGCAATAATAGTATTATCTTTAAATTTAGTCTTTTTAAACTCATCTAAAAATTTTCCAATTTCATCAATTGCATAAGCATATGAAGCAAATCTTCTTTTTGCTAAATCTAAATCTCCAGTAATATGTTTTTTCAAATTATCACTAAATATTAAACTATTTCTTTTATAATCTTCTGGCACACTATAAGGAGGATGATTATTTGTAGTTAAAGCAACGATAAATTGTTTTTTATTAGATGTCTCTAATTTTTTTAAGATATAAGATAATAAATATTGGTCATAAATTCCCCAAGGATGAAAGTATAAATCTTTATTTTTACTTTTATCTTCTAAACTATTATAAATATCCATTTTTCCATCAATATTATCATATCCTTGATATTTAACAAATTGCCCAATACTTCTCCATGTCAAGTCTCCACCATACATAAAACTTGTTTCATATCCATTTTCTTTGTATAAAAATGCAGGAGTATATGTAAAAGGTGTTTGCTTATAAATTGATTGAGAAAAAGCAAAAGAAGCAGGTCTATGAGGTATATTTAAAAGTAATGATTCTAAACTTGATATTGTTCCGTCACCTGCAGATATAAAATTATTAAATAATATATCTTCATCAAAATGTTTTTTTAATGCACCTAAAATATCAAATTTATCACTTTGATATTTTAAAATTGGTTTTCCAAAACTTTCAACCATTAAAACAATAACATTATACTCTTTATCATCAAGTTTTACTGTTTTATTAGTAATATTTGATAAAAGATTTTCTTTATTTATATTTGGTGTACCTTTATAAAGTTGAAAAGCTTTTTCAATATTATTTTTATATCCAGTAGCTTCTAATAAATCATATTTTCTACTCAAATATTTTTTTCTTGCACCATACGCACTTGTGAAGGCTCTAAATCCATTTTGAGATATTTTATTGATAAATTCATTCGTTGAAACATTTGGTATCATCTTACCTAAAGGATACATTCCTAATGTTCCTCTAATTGCCAAAAAGTTTAATATAAAAAATAGTAAAAAAATAACAGCTGAATATTTCAAACCAAAAAATGATTTAATTAAACTATCTTCTTTTGAAAATATTTTTTTGATTATAATAAATAAAGAGATAATATAAACAAAGAATATTGATAAAATCATAACAACATTATAATTTTCCCAAAATGTTTCCATCAATGCTTTTGTATCATCATCCATAAGACCAAAAAATATAATATTTATGTGCTCTTTAAAATATGAGTAAAACCCAAAATCAGCACATAATAGAAGACTTACGACAACATAACACACAAATAAATATAAGACTAAAAATTTCTCAAAATATTTTAATAAAATCTCTTTTTTTGTGTAATATAAAATTATTAAAAGAATAGTAGGCAAAGTTTGAATGTAACCAATAACAGTTAAATCAAGTCTAAACCCTAAGAAAAAGGCTTTAAAAACATCTAAATAGTATCCACTTAGACTATCAAGAGGTGAATAATAATTAAAAAATACTAATCTAAAAATAGACATAAAAACTAAAAAAACAATGTGTACAAATAAAAGTTTTTTAAATATATTAAGTACACGAGATATCATGTTTTGATTCATTTATCATTTTCCTTTAAATTATATAAGATTTCAAACAGTTTAAAAAATAAAATAACATCATTTCCTAGAAATTTTCTAATAAATTTAACTTTACTTAATTTTATCAATAAATAAAATTTACTTGCAAGTTTTTGAAGTCTATTTTTAAAATCATAATTTTTAGTATTTTCTATATATTTATCAATAAATTCAATATAGTTAACTTCAACTTTTGCTCTTATTTTTGTCAAAGACAATAAAAAAAGTAAAAAATCTCGAAACTGTAAAGTTTTTAAATCAATAGAACTATCAAAGCTATCTTCTAAATCAATGGAATAAACTTTTTCATCTTTAAAAGTTAGATTTCTTGCTTGTGCTCCACCATGGTATTGGTTATTATTATGGATAAAACAAATTGCATCAATAGCTTTTGATACATAAAAATCTATTATTTCTTGTGTAGCATCTTTTTTTCGTATATATGAATTTATATTTTTACCACTATCTTCTAATACAAAAAAATCACTATTTTTAAAAACTACATTTGGAACGGGAATATTCAATTTTTTAAACTCTTCTAATTTTGTACACTCAAACTCAAGAGCTTGTATTGCACTTTTTTCTTCAACAGGAGTTATTAATTCTAATTTAAAAAGTTTATAATAGATTTTATGAGAAAGTGAAGATTTTGTTGGTCTTGCTTTTTTTAACCAATATTTTTTTTCATCAAAAAGAAAAGAACCAATTTCTGAAGAACTACTTTTATATTCGTTTAAAACAAACTCTTCAAAGCTCTTATGCATATATTATCACCATAATCCAGCAAATAACATGTAAAATAATAGAAAACATAACAGCAGTAGAACCAATATCTTTTGCAGTTTTAGCTAAAGGAGCAAACTCTTTAGTTACTAAATCAACAACATTTTCAATTGAAGAGTTTAATAACTCAACAATTAGTACTAAAATACCAGTAACTAAAAGAATTAACTTACTAGTTAAAGATGCATCAATAAGTATTATTCCTACAATTATAAATATCGCAAAAATCAACTCAAGTTTAAAAGAGCTTTCTGTTTTTAATACATGTACCAATCCACTTAGAGCATATTTACTGTTTTTAAAAAGATTATATTTTGGTTTATTATTCATGTTTGTTTCTATCATATAAATTTTTATAATATTTTTTCCATCTTTTATGTTGCCAAAACCATAAATGAGGATATTCTAAAATCTGTTTTTCTATTATATCTGATTGCATTTGAGTTAATTCTTTTATCTTATCATCTGTTTTAAAATCAAGTTCTTTACAATCAATCATTTCACCAACTTTTAATGTATAATCTCTAAAATCATTCATTACACAGAATATTGGGATAATTACAGCATCAAGTTTTAATGCCAATCTTGATGTGGCATCAGTTGCCATTACTTTTTTATTAAAAAATTCAATTTCGATACCATTTTTCATATGTTGGTCAATTACTAAAGCAACTGCTTTTTTCTCTTTAAATGCTTTTAGCATTCCTTTTGCAGCAGATTTTTTTTCTAACATAGTAATATTATTTCTATCTCTTGCTTTTTCATACATATCATTAATATATGGATTATCCATTTTTCTATTTACAACTGCTAATTTCCCATATTTCAATGCAACATATGGTAATGCAATTTCCCAGCCACCATAATGAGCTGTAATATAAATAATCTTTCTATTTTCTTTTATTGCATCTAAAATAACTTGTTCATTTTCTATATTTGCTTTACTAATTAATTTCTCTTTTGAAATATGCTGGTTTTCAACAAACTCATACAAATTAAAAAGTAAAGATTTATAAGAAGTAAAAATTATCTCTTCTTTTTTTTCTTTGCTTATAGAATCACCATAAACTAAGTCCAAATTCACATTTGCAATATGTAAATGTTCTTTATTAAATCTATTAGCTAAATGTGCAATAAATATTAATATTTGTTTTGTAATAAATTTAGGACTTACTAATATTATAAATTTAAAGATGTTATATAAAATATATCTATAATAATCCTTAATTTTTCTCTTCATAAAGAATTTCCTTTGCTACTTTGACAATACTACTTTCATCTATATCTTTAATTGAGAAATCATTCCTATCCAACTTATATGGATCAACATTAGAATTTGACTCAATAATTTTATTAATTTTTGTTTCATATGTATTTCTATAACCTGGTGTATTACCAAATAGAGTTATAGAAGGAATATTTAAAGCCCATGCCATATGTGTTGGACCAGTGTCATTTCCAATTAATAAATCTGTTTTTGAAACAAGTGCTTTTAAACTATTTAAATCTATTTTAGGAAGCATTTTTGCATTAGTAGTATTTTTTTCTAAATAATTTGCAATATCTTTTTCTACTTCACTTCCCCAAGCTATTAAAAAATTTTCATTTATAGAATTTACTATTTTAACAAATTTTTCTTTAGAATACATCTTACTAGGCCAACTTGCACCAACTATTAATAAAATATTCTTTTTTGTATTACTTAAATAGTCATATATTCTTTTATCTTCATCTTTAAAAAATAAAAAAGGCTCTTTATTTAAAATATCATCTTTTGTAATATTAAAATCAAATGGTTCTGACATTATTTTTGCATTTCTTTCTATTACATTTGAATCATAAGAAATAGAAACTTTTTGTTTGTAAAAATTACTTGCAAACTTCTCTCTAATTGAATCTTTTGAAAAGCCAACAACATATTTCCCTAAAAGTTTAGAGACAATTGCAGATTTTATTAACCCTTGAGCATCAATAATTAAGTCATAATTATTTTTAGAATATATTCTTGTTAATTTAATTTGAGAAAATAGTTCTTTTTTATCTTTTTTTATACTTTTAAGATTTAGTTCATAGATATTATCAATATGTGGATTATTTTCTAAAACTTTACTAAAAGCTTTTTCAACAAACCAATCAATTTGAATATTTGGATAATGTTTTTTTATAAATTGTAAAGCAATCATAGAGTGAATAATATCACCCATTGCAGATAGCTTTACAATGGCTATTTTGTCTAACTTTTTAATCATAGAAGTTCTATATTTAAATTATTTGGTTTCTCTAATCTGTCTAAAGAAGACTCTATTAAAAATGAGTATTCAGGTAGCTTAATTTTTAAAGTTTCATCATCTAACTCATATTCAACTTTTGGCTTAGTAAAATCTTGGTTAATCATCAAATTTAAAGATATCATAAATGACATCCATTGCATTGTTTCTAAACTTGGCAATAGTTCTTTATATTCATATAAATCTTTTTTTGTTGGTAAAGATTTTTTTGAGAACTTAATAGTATGTGCAACGATAACTCTTGAAGTATGTAAAAAGTCATAATTTAAACCATTTAAAATAAAATTAAAAGTATTATCATTAACTTTATAAAAATTCAAAGAAGTACCAATAGAGTGAAGCTTTGAAGATACAACCAAAAATGTTTTAAACTTATCATCTAAATTATGTAAAGGTTTTAATGCTTCAAATATTTTAGCTGCATTATTACCATAATAAGCACTTTGATTACTATCTAATTCAAATCTATCTAATAAAGACCTAACACTTACATTAAAATTTGATGGAAATCTATGATTTGAATTTCTTAATAAATCACAAAGATAAACACCTTCCCTTACACCAACTCCTGAAGTGATTACTTTTTTTATTTTTAACTCTTCTAATATAGAATTAAATATAAAAGTACCCTCTTTAATAGTGTCAAATCTATCTTTTTTAATACCTAGATTTTTTAACTCATCAGTGCTTGTTGCATCTATAATTTTAGTGATTAAATCTTTTTGTTCTTCTACATTGTATGTATATCCATGAAGAACATCTAAGCAATATGAAGTATTTTTCATTATTACTTTTGTAACGGCTCTGATACTTCCACCAATTCCAACTGCAACTTGAGGAATATCAATACCTAATTCAAAAATCTTTTCAATATTTTTTTTGATATATTCTCTAGCTTCTTTGATATTTCCTTTTTCAAAGAATATCTCATTTAACCTAACTGTTCCTATATCCAAAGATATTGTTTTTTCTATTACTCCATTTTTTATAAAGCAAAATTCAGTAGAACCACCACCAATATCTATTGTAACAAATTCATTATTGTGAAGAAGATTTACAGCAGCAACACCGCCATAATAAGCCTCTTTTTCACCATTAATAACTTTTATACTTAAGCCTAGCTCTTTTTTTACTCTAGATAAAAAAACTTTTGAATTTGGTGCATCACGAAGTGCAGATGTAGCAACACAAATCACTTTTCTTGATTTAAGTGATTTTGAAATATTTAAAAAAGATTTTAATGAGTTAAAAGCTCTGTCCATTGGTAACTGCTGAAGATTACCGTTATTTTCATAACACCCTTCAGAGATTTTAACTCTACTTTTTGTTTCATTTATCAAATGAAACGCGAATCTACTACTTTTTTGTAATACAACCATACGCATTGAGTTAGACCCAATGTCAATAATAGTTGTAATTTTTGCCATATTAAGCTTCTTCTTCTTGTAGTTGTTCGTATTTAAACTTTAACTCTTCCATTGTCTCTTGATTATCAGGATCAACAACAATACAGTCAACTGGACAAACTTCAACACATGCTGGTTCTTCATAATGTCCAACACACTCTGTACATCTATCAGAATCAATCAGATATATTGGATCACCTTCTTCAATCGCATAATTTGGACACTCTTCTCTACATGCATCACATGCTATACATTCATCTGTTATTATTAAAGACATATACTACCTAATCCTAAGTTGAAATATTTATGTTGGATTTATAACCTAAAGTTTATTAATAGTATCTTTAACTAGATTAAAAATATGGGTATTTTTAGCAACAATTAAGAATTTATCGTTTTTATACACATTTAAATCATTGCAAAAGTATAATCCAGCAGCAATATCAAACTCTCTAATTTTACCTATAAATAGTACAAAATTATAGTTTCTAGCATCGCATAAACTCAGTGCAATTGCACCTAAACTTCTATATTTGATATCGTATTTATATAAACTTTCACAAACTTTTGGATTTTTATATGCTCTTTCAATTATTGCAAATTTTGGTTTTTCAATTGAAATAATATTGATTTTTTTGTTAGTTTTTAAATCAATTTTTGTTAGTTCTTCATCTTTAGTTTTATAAGTTAAAATTCCAGTTGAAAGATTACAAACAACTCCTGCAACAATTTCTCCATTATCTTCAAGTGCCACAGAAGTTCCATAATATGGCAAATTAGAAGCTAAATTATCACTTCCATCAATGGGGTCAATTATTACTCTTTTGTTTGTATTTGAAAAAATATCTCCACTCTCTTCAGAATAAATAGAACCATACTTTTTTAAATACAAAATAAATATCTCTTCAGCCTTAAAATCAATTTTTAGACTTTTATCTCCACCAAAACCAATTTTTCCACTAAATTGTAAATCATCATTTGATATATGAGTATTTATATACTCATATATCTCTTGATTTGCTTTTATACAATCATTTATAAAATCAGTCATTAAGATAGTGCTTTTATTATCTCTTTTGCTGCTTCTCTACCATCTGCTGCGGCAGTTACTGCTAAGTGTGCACCTCTTCTACAATCTCCACCTGCATAATATTTATCATTTGAAGTTTTAAAGTTATCATCAATAACTATTCCACCCCATGAGTTTGTATCAATATTCATCTCTTTTAAAAATGCTGGAACTTCAGGTGAAAAACCTAATGCCATAATAATTACATCAGCTTCTTCAAAATATTCACTTCCTTCTACTATTTCAACTCTTTGTCTTCCAGATTCATCTGGTTCACTTAAAGTAGTTTCTTGAAGTTCAATTGCTACTGCTTTTCCATTTTCAACTTTTATAGATTTTGGAGAAACATTGAAAATATATTCAACACCCTCTTCTTTTGCATTTACAACCTCTTTTTTACTTCCAGGCATATTTGCTTCATCTCTTCTATATAAACATTTAACTGTTTTAGCTTTTTCTCTTACTGATGTTCTAACACAGTCCATAGCAGTATCTCCACCACCAATTACAACTACATTTTTATCTTTTACATCAATAAAATCTTCAACTTTTTGACCAAAGTTTCTTTTTTGAATTCTTTTTAGAAAATCAATTGCTAAGTGTACGTTAGGAGCATCTTCACCAGAAACTCTAGCTTTTCTTCCTAAAGTTGCACCAATTCCTAAAAATACTGCATCAAACTCTTTTTCTAAATCAGAAATAGATTTATCTTTTCCTATTTCACAATTTACATGAAGTCTCATACCAGCTTCTAATAACCAGTTAATTCTTCTTTCAACTACTTTTTTGTCAAGTTTAAAACCTGGAATACCATATGTTAAAAGTCCACCAGCTTTATCATCTCTTTCAAACATCTCAACTGCAATACCTTTTCTTAATAAAAATGTAGCGGCTGAAATTCCAGCAGGTCCAGAACCAATAATTGCAACTTTTTTATTTAAGCTTATTGGAGCAAATTTAGGTTTTAATCCTTGTTCAAATCCAGTCTCATTAATATGAGTCTCAATTGCACCAATTGATACAGCACCATGTCCTGTATTTAAAGAACAATCTCCCTCACATAATACATCATGTGGACAGATTTTTCCTAAAATTTCAGGGAATGGAGAAGTTTCATTTGATAAAGCAAATGCTAATTCTAAATTTTTCTCAGCTGTTTGTTTTAACCATGCTGGAATAAAATTGTGTAATGGACATTTAGAGTGGCAGTATGGATCTCCACACTGCATACATCTATCCGATTGCTCTTTTGCCTTATTTTGTCCAAATACTTCATAAACTTCATTAAAATCTTTTAATCTTTGTAATACATCTCTTTTATTTGGATTAACTCTTTCAAACTTTGTAAAATTTAACATTCTAATCTCCATTCTCAGGGTCTAGAGGTAATACTTTCATATCTTTTGGTTTTACCATCCAGAAATTTCTAATTTCAGCTCTAAAATTATCTAAAATTGACTCAGCTTTTTCACTTCCTGTTTCATTTAAATAATTAACTAATAATCTTTTTAAATATAATCTTTCTCTTTCAGTATCATCTGTATCTATTCTAACAGCTTCGATTAATTCTTGGTTCATATTGTCAACAAATGCTTTTTCATCATCATAAATAAATGCTAAACCACCTGTCATACCTGCACCAAAGTTAATTCCTGTATCACCTAAAATAACTACAATTCCACCTGTCATATATTCACAAGCATTATCACCTGTTCCTTCTACAACTGCTGTACAACCAGAGTTTCTTACTGCAAATCTTTCACCAGCTGTTGCTTTAACATATAGTGAACCACCAGTTGCACCATATAAACAAGTATTACCAATACCAGCAAAATCTTTACCTTGGTTGTATGGGTTGATTATGATTTTACCACCATTCATTCCCTTACCAACATAGTCATTTGCCACACCTTCTAAGTTAAGAACCATACCTTTACTTAAAAATGCTCCAAAAGATTGACCAGCTACACCTTTTAAATTAAGAGTAATTGTATCTTCTGGTAAACCTTCATCTCCATAGAATTTAGCAATTTCACCAGAAATAAGCGCACCAAAACTTCTGTTTAAGTTTGAAATTTCTTCATTTACTTTTACTTTTAAAGATGGTTTTTCAATTGTTCTATATACTTTTTTAAGTATATCTTTTTCAAATTTATTTTTATCAAATGGTTCATTTGATTCTTTTTGACAAGTATCAACTCCATCGATTCTTCTTAAAATATTTTGGAAATCGAATTTTTTTGCAAAATCATCATCAATTACTTTTAATAAATCACTTCTACCTACAATCTCTTCTACTGTTTTGTATCCAAGTTTTGCAAGTATTTCTCTAACTTCTTCAGCTAAGAAAGTAAAGTAAGAGATTAGTCTTTCAACTGTACCATTAAATTGCTCTCTTAAATCATCATCTTGAGTTGCAACCCCAACAGAACATTTGTTAGTATGACAAATTCTTAAAATTTTACATCCAAGTAATGTTAATGCTGCTGTACCAAATGCATAAGACTCTGCACCTAACATTGCAGCTTTTACTACATCAAGTCCAGTTTTTAATCCACCATCAGTTTGAACATGAACAGACTCTCTTAAGTGGTTAGCTTTAAGTGCATTATGTGCTTCAGAAAGACCAATTTCCCAAGAGTTACCTGCATGTTTAATTGATGTTAATGGAGCAGCACCTGTTCCACCATCTCCACCAGAAATAATAATTTTATCTGCATATGCTTTTGCAACACCTGCTGCAATTGTTCCTACACCAATTGAAGAAACAAGTTTTACAGTGATTTTTGCATCTGGATTAACTTGTTTTAAATCAAAGATTAATTGTGCTAAATCTTCAATTGAGTAAATATCATGGTGTGGTGGAGGTGAAATAAGTGTAACACCAGCAACTGTATGTCTTAATGTTGCAATTAATGGAGTTACTTTATGACCTGGTAATTGTCCACCTTCACCTGGTTTTGCACCTTGAGCAACTTTAATTTGTAACTCTTCTGCACTTCTTAAATACCCAGGAGTTACACCAAATCTACCTGATGCAACTTGTTTAATTTTAGAGTTTTTAAGTGTTCCAAATCTTGCTTTATCTTCTCCACCCTCACCTGAGTTAGAAGAACCACCAATTGTATTCATTGCCATTGCTAATGCTTCATGAGCTTCTGGTGAAATAGAACCACAAGACATAGCAGCAGTTGCAAATCTTTTAAAGATATTCTCTTTTGACTCAACTTCTGAAATATCAATTGATTTTTTATCTGAATTAAACTCAAAGAAATCTCTAATAAATTTTTTATCTCTATTTTCAACTAATTTTTTTAATCCATCAAAATCTGAAATCTCTTCTTTTTTAGTTGCGTTTTTATTATGCATTGCTCTTGTTGTTTGTGGACCATAATCATGATACTCACCACCATCAATATATTTATAAAAACCACCTAAATCTAATGGGAACATATGGTTGTTATCATAAAATGCATTGTAATGTGATTTTTCAATTCTTTTTTCGATATCTAAATATCCAAGTCCTGCTAATTCACTATGTGCACCTTCAAAACATTCACTAACAATTTTGTCAGATAAACCAATAACATCAAATAATGCAGAGTTTCTATAACTTGCAACAGTTGAGATACCCATTTTTGACATAATTTTCATTAATCCAGCATTTAATGATTTTTGTGTATTTTTAAGAAGTCTTTGCATTTCATATTTTGAAACACCTTTTCTTTCATATAAACCTACAATAGTTCCATACATTAAATAAGGATAAATAGCTGTAACACCAAAGGCTAAAAGAACAGCTGCCATATGTGGATCATAAGCTTCTCCAGTTACAGAAACAAGACATACACAGTGTCTAATACCCTCTTCTAATAAAATATTATTAATATATCCAACTGCCATTGCCATTGGAATTAATTTTTTTGATTTACAAACTTTTCTATCATCTAATATAACAACTGTTACATCTTCATTTTTTACAGAATCAACAACACTTTTTGCTAGTTGTTTTAAACTACCTTCTAAATCTGTATCAAATGTAGTATAAAAAGTTTTATTTTTATAATATGAATCATATCTTGGAGATTTACTATTTCCAAAAGATACTAACACATCATATTTTTCTTTCATTAAAATAGGACTTGCTACTTTTAATCTTTTAGAGTAATTCTCTTTTTCATCAAGAATATTTTGTAATCTACCAAAACCTGTCTCTAAAGACATTACAACTTTTTCTCTATATGGATCAATTGGTGGGTTTGTAACTTGTGCAAACTTTTGTCTAAAGAAATCAGTAAAATTTCTATTTACTTTTGAAAATGCAGCTAATGGTGTATCATCTCCCATAGAACCAACTGGTTCTTTACCATCTTTTGCCATTGGATCAATTACTTGATCTATTGCTTCATAAGTAATATTGAAATATTTTTGTTTATTTTCTAACTCATCTATTTTATAATCATCTAATTCTAAGAAAGACTCTTCAATATACTCTTGAAGATATTTCATTTCATTATTTAACCATTTTGAATAGTTTTGAGAAGATTTTAAATAATCATTAATATCATCTTCTTTTAGAATTTTTCCATATTTTAAATCAAGACCAATCATTTGACCAGATTGTAATCTTCCTCTTTCTAAAATATTTTCTTCATCAATAGGAAGTGTTCCATACTCAGATGTAATATAGATATTTTTATCTTTTGTAATAATATATTTAGATGGTCTTAATCCATTTCTATCAATTAAACATCCAATATGTCTACCATCAGTTAATGAAACGGCAGCTGGTCCATCCCATGCTTCCATACTTGCAGCTGTATATTCATAAAATGCTCTTAAATCTGAATCCATATGAGGAGCATTTTGCCAAGGTGCAGGAATTAAACTTCTTGCAGCTTTAAAGAAATCAATACCATTTACTAACATGAATTCAAACATATTGTCTAAAGATGCTGAATCCGAACTCCCTTGTTGTAAAATTGGTAAAATTCTTTTTAACTCATCATCTGTAAATATTTCAGATTCAATTTTTTCTGATTTAACTTCTACACCAAATCTATTTGCTTCAACAGAGTTAATCTCACCATTGTGAGCAATTGCTCTAAATGGTTGAGCTAATTTCCATTTTGGAAGTGTATTCGTTGAAAATCTTTGGTGAAATAAAGCAAATGAGATTTGAAAATCTTCATCCCTTAAATCTAAATAGAAATGCTTAATATGCGTAGGCATAATAAGCCCTTTATATGCAATTACTTTTGATGAAAACGTAGGAATATAAAAATCTTGTTTATCTTCTAAGTGATGTTCACACTCTTTTCTTGTTAGATAAAGCATAGCATCAAATCTTTTTGATGACATTAAGCTACTAGGCGTTACAAAAACTTGTATTATATTTGGTAATGTATCTAGTGCTTGTTGACCTAATGCGTCAGTGTCAACAGGAACATCTCTTGTCATTAATACTTTTAAATCATTCTTTTCACAATATTCTTTAAATACATCAATATCTTTTATATCCCTTGTGAAAATCATTGCTACTGCGTAAGTTTCTGGTAAGTCAATACCATTTTCGCTAGTAACTTTTCTCATAAAATAATCTGGCATTGATAATAATAAACCAGATCCATCCCCCGTTTTTCCATCCGCTGCAACTGCCCCTCTGTGCATCATTCTTTCCAGCGAAGTAATAGCATCTTCTAAATTTTTATGACTTGGTTTATTTTTTAAATTTGCTAATAAACCAAAACCACAGTTATCTTTAAAAGATGTTAATAAGTCTAAGTTAGAACCCATTATTTTCCTTTTTGTTAATATAGTATAATTATTATATCCCTTAATAAAAGTATTACAATTTACCAAATTTTTAATTAAAAAATGTTTAATTTTAATCATATAAGCTACTACTAAGGTAAAATTTGTTTGAGAACATTGTGGTTACAAAGCGGTAACCTCATATTTTTTGGTATAAATTTGACACAAAAAAAACTTTTATTAAAAAATTTTTTTATCCATATTTTATTATTAAATTACGCAAATAGTACTATTTTTACCTAAAACTTAATTTGAAAATTTAAGCACTATTTTATATATGTTACACATTTCGCTATTTTTGCTATTTTAATGCTATTTTTAGCAAAAAAAAAGATACTTATCATATGTTCAAATATTGATTTTATGGTACTTTTGAAACATTTTGTTAACAAATTTTTAAATTTATCTTTTTTTACATAATATTTACATAACTTTAGATTATAATTTTCACAGTATCAAAAAACAAGGAGTGAAAATGACAAAAATCATGAAAGGTATAGTATCTAGTGCTGTAGTTGCTTCAGCATTATTTTTTACTGGATGTGGTGACAATAAAGGTGACTCACAAGAAGCAAAAGCTTCAGCTGACAATGGAAAAAAAACTTATGTACTTAAGTTTTCTCATGTTGTAAGTGCAAACACACCTAAAGGGAAAGCGGCAGATTATTTTGAGAAAAGACTTGAAGAACTTTCAAATGGGCAAATTGATGTTCAAGTTTATCCTTCATCTCAATTATATAAAGATAACGCAGTATTAAAAGCTTTAAAATTAGACTCAGTTCAAATGGCAGCACCAAGTTTTTCTAAATTTGGTAAAATTGTTCCTCAATTAGCTCTATTTGATTTACCATTCTTATTTAAAGATATAGATCATTTACATAGAGTTCAAGATGGAGAAGTTGGTAAAGAACTTAAAGATATGGTAACAGCTAAAGGTTATAAAGCATTATCATTCTGGGATAACAACTTTAAACAATTCTCATCTTCTAAACAACCAATTTTAACACCTGAAGATGCTGCTGGTCAAAAATTTAGAATTATGTCTTCTAAAGTACTTGAAGAGCAATTCAAAGCAGTTGGAGCAAATCCACAAATGATGCCTTTCTCTGAAGTTTATTCAGCATTACAACAAGGTGTAATCGATGCAGCAGAGAACCCAATTTCAAATATTTATACTAAAAAATTCCATGAAGTTCAAAAATATTTAACTATTTCTAACCATGGTTATTTAGGTTATTTAGTAGTTATGAGTGAAAAATTCTGGAATTCTTTAACTCCTGAATTACAAAAAGATGTAGAGCAAGCAATGAATGAAGCTACTCAAAAAGAAAGAGAATATGCAGATCAATTAAATAAAGAACAATTCGACTTAATCAAACAATATGCAAAAGAGACTGGAAAATTAGAAATCTTTACTCTTAACGATGAGCAAAGAAAAGCTTGGAAAGAAGCTACAAGTAAAATTTACCCAGACTTTTATGATAAAGACGTAATTGGTAAAGATTTAATTGAGAAAACTTTAGCAACGGAATAATTAAAATGTCAATTTTCAGAATTATAAGTAAAATAATTGGTCATATTAATCAAAAAATCGCAGTAGTGGGTATCACTGCTGGGGTTTTTGTTGCTTTTGTAAATGTTGTTGCAAGATATCTTTTTGATGCATCATTTACATGGGCAAGTGAATTATCTATTTCACTATTTTTATGGAGTGTTTTCTTTGCAGCTGCTTATTGCTTCAAAAAAGATGCACATATTGCAGTTACAATCGTACTTGATGCGATGCCATCAAGAGTGGCAAAAGTAATGTTGGTTATATCTCATCTTATAACTTTCACATTTTTATGTGCAGTTGCATATTTTGGATATAAATATTTACAGTTAGTAATTGATTTAGATGAAAGATCTATTGATCTTTGGAATATGCCAATGTGGATTATTTACTTAGTTGTACCTGTTTCTTTTGCTTTTGGAGCATACAGAGTTGCAGAGAGAATTCATGGTATTTTAAGTACAAACCATGACAAAATTGTAAAAGAGTCTGAAGCAGAGCATGTTTTAGCAGAAATGGGAATGAATTCAAGAGAGTATAAGGATAATGAGAATTTGCAAAATTTAAGTAAAATGGTTAAAGAAGTAGAGAAGAAAACAGGAGGAATGCTATGAGTATAGCTGTATTATTTGGTATATTTTTCTTCCTAGTTATTCTTGGAACACCTATTGCTATTTGTTTAGGTGGAGCAACATTTGTTACATTATTGTTATTTACACCAATTTCACCAATTGAAATATCTGCAATGATGTTTGAAAAAGTTGAACACTATTCACTTATGGCTATTCCAATGTTTATTTTTGCTGGTAACTTACTTAGTAAAGGTAGTGCAGCACAAAGAATTATTGAATTTGCAAAATCTATAGTTGGACATTTACCAGGTGGTTTACCAATTTCAGCTATTTTTGCATCTATTATTTTCGCAGCAGTTTCAGGTAGTTCTCCAGCAACAGTTGTTGCTATTGGTTCTATTATGTTTGGTGCAATTATGCAAGCTGGTTATCCTAAAAAATATGCAGTTGGTACTATTGCAACAGCAGGTTCTTTAGGTATTTTAATTCCGCCATCAATTGTTTTAATTGTATATGGTGTAACAGCAGAAGTTTCTATTGGTAAACTATTTATGGCAGGTGTAATTCCAGGTATTATGCTTGGTATTATGCTAATTGTTGTAACTTATATTGGTGCAAAAAGATTAGGTTTTGAAAGAACAGAGCCACAACCATTTAAAGTAAGACTTAAGAAGATGAAAGATGCTGCTTGGGGTCTTATGACAATTGTTATTGTAATTGGTGGTATTTATGGTGGTATCTTTACACCAACTGAAGCTGCAGCAGTTGCTTGTATGTGGGCATTTTTTGTATCTGTATTTATTTATAGAGATATCAAATTCAATGAACTATATGCAACAGCTTTAGAATCAGCAAAAACAACTGCAATGATTATGTTTATTATTGCAAATGCAATGATTTTTGCACACTTTTTAACAATTGAGAATATTCCTCAAATGATTACAAATGCTCTAGTTGAAGCAAATGTAAATAAATATATGTTCTTATTAATGGTTAACTTACTATTAATATTAGCAGGTTCATTTATGGAACCAAGTGCAATTATTATGATTTTAGTACCATTGTTACTTCCTGTTGCAACTGCATTAGGAATTGATCCAATTCACTTTGGTATTATAATTACTGTAAATATGGAGTTAGGAATGGTTTCCCCACCTGTTGGACTTAACCTTTTCGTAACATCTGGACTTACAGGTATGAGTATAAAAGATGTTATTGTTGCCACATTCCCGTGGACAATGACAATTTTAGCTGGATTAATAGCTATTACTTATATTCCAGAAATTACTCTATTCTTACCAAACTTAATGTTTGGATAAAAGTATAAAATAGGCTTTTGCCTATTTTATTACTTACATACAAAAGAACTACATAAAATTCTTCTATCTTAACTTAAAAAATCCCATTTATTTATATTTTTTAAATAATACAAAAGTATAATAACTTACTAAAATCATAAAGTAGAATAAATGGAAGAAAAATATAATTTAAGAACAAATGATAATAATTATAATAAAGATGATAAATTAAAAAGAAAAGAATTAGCAGAAAAATATGTAAAATTTATTACTAGTTTAGATAGTCATCATGTTATAGCACTTGATTCACCTTGGGGAACGGGTAAATCTACTTTTATTAATTATATGTGTGAAAAATTAAAAGTAAATAATAGTGTATTTGTATCATATAATGCATGGGAAAATGACTATACAAAAGAGCCTCTTATATCTTTAATGAATGATATTTTTCATCAATTCAAAGATAAAAAATATATTGGCATTGATAAAATGAAATCTTCAATGAATAAAATATCATTCATAGCTAAAAAAGGTGGCAGTGCAATTCTAAAAGGAGGATCAAAACTTTTTTTAGGAGAAAAAGGAACAAATGACATTGAAGATGCACTAAAAGAGGCAGCAAAACTTTTTATTAAAGATGTAAGTGATGATATTTTTAAAGATGTTGAAGAAAGCAAAAAATCAAGACAACAATTTAAAGAAGAACTAAAAAAATATACAAAAAAAATATTAGAAGAAAAAAATAAAGATAAATTAATTATATTAATTGATGAATTAGATAGGTGTAAACCTTCATTTGCAATTGAATTACTTGAAAATATCAAACACTTATTTGATATTGAAAATATTATATTTTTTATTGCAGTTGATAATAAGCAATTAGCAGAATCTATTAAATCTATTTATGGAAATGGTTTTGATGCAAATACATATCTTCACAGATTTTTTGATATAGAACTTCACTTACCAAAAAATAACATGAATAAATATTTTATAATACAACTTGATAAAAAAGTTTATCAAGATACTTATAATAAAATCAAAGATATAAATGAGTTTACAGCAGATACGATAAAAGCATTTAATCTTTCAATAAGAGACATTGATAGAATTTGCAATGAAATATTTTTATTATCAAAACTATTTCACATGGAAGAACCTAATATTTATTTGTTTCTATTAATTTTGAAATATAAGAATAATACCTTTTACAAGTATATTAAAAGTAAAAATAAACTACTTGGCATTCAAGATATTGATAAATATTTTGAAGATCATAAAAATGAAAGAGATTTTTTCTATAATTATTTCTTTAAATATTGTTTTAACAAAAGGCAAAGTACCAATAATTATACTAAAATAAATGAGATAACGGTAGAAGCCTTTAGAAGAATAGAAGAAACTTTATAATTAAAATAGGCTTTTGCCTATTTTATCTTTTTTTTAATAACTCTCTTTTTATCATAGGATTTAGTAAAGTTTCACCTCTTAAAGCAAACTGTTTAATTTCATCAAACTCATAAATTTGTTTTGTTTCTCTTTTGATTTTAAAATTACCTATTTGCTCTTCTATTGTAGATCTTGTCATCGCACTTGTTATTGCACCAATCGAAGTCTCATAAGCTCCAAATCCATACCCTAAAGGTGTATTTGCATCTCTTATATACCAAGCAAGCTTTGCATCAATATAAGCGCCTGTATCTGTTGAATACACATACATTTTAGCTTTGTTTTTAAACTCTTGTCTATCAAGCCATCTTATCATACATCCAACATCATCAAAAAAATATACATTATGATTATAAATAACTTGAGCAGAATTTAGATATCTTTTAATCATCATATCACAATCATTACAAATGTATCTATTTTTGTATGTTTCTAATACAACTCTATATGGTGTATCTTGCATATAATTATGCTCTACTTTTATATCTTCTCTTGTATCTTTTGAGTAATTATATAAAAATAAAGAGATAATAATTAAAAAAATATATGGTAAAACTCTTCTCATAAAAATACTCCATTTTTAATATAATAAATCACTACAAAATATGTACAAATCAATGCAAATATAGTATTAAAAAGTATTGAGTATTTAAATAGATTAGTTATTTTTTTATTTATTAAAGACTCAATAATATAAGAAGATATACCAAAGAAAACTCCAAGAAACAAACTTATCCAAATAAAATATCCAACATAAAAATACTCTTTTTGTAAAATACAAAATGGACATTGATGATTAGGCAAAATATAAATATAAATACTAAAAAAATATGTTACTGAAAAATATGATATAAATAAAAAAAGTATATTAAAAAGAAAGCTCAATACAATTTTTTTCAAATATGAAAATATCAATGTAAAAATAAATATTATATAAAAAGTTATTGCAAGATTAGATTGTGTTAATCCAAAAGGTAAAGCATCAGCTTTAAATAGAGTTGAACAGCAAAAAACAGGAACTTTTAAAGGAACATTTACAAAATATAATACTTCAAAAAATATTTCAAAAAGAATAAGAAATAAAATGAAGTTAAAAAAAAAGTATTTAGGTTTTATATATATAAATTTTTTTGATTTTATATCAAGTCGATTAACAATTAGCCATATTCCCAACATAAAAACTATAAATATTTTGAGTAATAATAAAGCTTCACCATAATCATTTGCACCAATTACACCAGCTATACACATAGCTCCTGGAACTACATTTGATAGTTCAGATAATGACTTTACAAAAAAGAAAAAAAGTATTATCTTGCAAATAATTGTGAAATTAATTATGGTATTTACTAAATAGTTTCTTTTTTCTAAAGAGTATTGCAAAGAAGTAGTAATACTAAAATTCCAATTTTTTAATATTTTGATTACTGAATATTCACTAATTAGCATCAATATTACTAAGATTACTTCAATAAAAACAAATACAATAATATCATTTAGTAAAAATATATTCATTACTCTATCTTTGCATTTTTTATATCTATATATCTATCAACAAACTCAAGATTATCAAATAAATTATCATGTGTTGCAACAATAACAGTTTTTTTAAGCTCTTTAAATTTCTTTAGCATTTCTATAAAAATCAATGAGTTTGATTTATCTAAATTTGCAGTTGGTTCATCTGCTAAAATAATTGAGGGATTCATCACAAGTGCTCTTGCAATTGCACATCTTTGTTTCTCTCCTCCACTTAAGTTTTCTACTTTTTGCTCTTTTTTATGTTCTATGTTTGCTATTTTTAAAGCTTGTGTAACTTGCTTTTCAAATTGATTTTTATCTATTTTTTTTAATACCAAAGGAGCCATAACATTTTCAAAAGTATTTAATCCAGAAATCAAATTAAATGATTGAAAAATAAAGCCTATTTTTTCATTTCTAAAATTAGAAATATTAATATCAGGTAACTTTACAATATTTTCATTTTCAATTATAATATCACCGCTTGTTGGCTTACAAAGTCCTGCAATGACTGATAATAAAGTACTTTTACCACTTCCACTTTTCCCTCTTATAATTATAGTTTGAGCCTCTTGTACTTCTAAATTTATATTATTTAAAGCAGTAAATTCATTTTGTTTATTTTCATTATATATTTTATATAAATTAGTTATTTTTATCATTTCATTATCTCACTTATATCTTCAATAGCAACTTTCCATGAAGGAATAATAATAAATGCTAAAAAAGGAATTACTGTAAATAAAAAAATCAAAAATAGCATTCTAAAATCAACAGTTGGAGTAAAAATTATATTTTTCATTTGTTCACCTAAAAAAATATTTTTCACTATTGGTGCATCAAATATAAAAACAAAAATATAAGAAGTTAAAACTCCAATAAAATAAGAACTTAAAGCAATTACACTATTTTGTATAAATTTTAAAGAGATAATATCTTTAATTGAAAAGCCAATACTTCTTAAAATTGCTATTTGTTTTTTCTGCTCTGTTAATACTGATGATACTTGGTTTTTTAATAATATAAAAAATGCCAGCATTGCAACAATATACAAAATCATAAAGATTCCACCTTTATAATAAAAAATCTGTCGATAATCTGATTGAAGTTGAGTTTTACTTATTGCTTTTGTATTTGGAAAAATATCCATTATTTTTCTTGCTAAAAACTCTACTTCATTGTCATTTGGAACATAAACACTAAGATAAGAGTATTGTTCATCATTCATTTGCAATATTTCTCTTGTAACATCACTATTTGCAAAGATTGTATTACTTGATAATATATTTGAATCAATCACACTTTTTATTTTTTTTGTTAAAGTTCCATCAAGTGTCAAAAAGTTAAATTCTTTATCATAATGAAATTTTTCAAACAACTGTTTTATATCTTTTGATACTATAATTTCATCATCACTTAGTGAATCATCTGCAACTAAATGAATAAGTCTAGAACTTTGAGAAAAGTTATAATAACCATCAACTTTCCCTTGAACATTTTCAACTCCATTTAACTGCAATATTGTATTTATGTGGTTTTCATTTAAAGGAAAATATTTCCCTGATTTTGTATTTGTAACTATTATTTGGTCTTGATTTCCTAAAGTGGATAATAAATCATACTTAATAGAATCAGATATAAACAAAACAGTACTTAAAATAAATACAATAAAAGTAAATATTATAAAACTAAAAAAATATTCTGTTTTATCTTTCAATAAAAGCTTAATTGAGTAATCAATAAAATTTCTACTTAACATAAACAAACTCTTTATAATCTTTTGATTTAAATATAAAAGTTTCTCTTACATATATTTTAGAAGAGTACTCTTTTAGGTTATTAAATCTTTTTTCAAAATCAAAACTTTTATAATCTATAAAAGAAATAATAAACAATACAAAGATGATTAAACTCACTTTATAAATAAAACTCATTTTAAATACTCTAATACCTCATCAGTTATTTCACTAAAAAACATAACTTTTTTTCCAAAGTGGTCATTTTTAAAATTATATGCAGCTTGGTCTGATTCAAAGGCAACTAACTCTTTTCCCATTGGACCATAAACATCAGAACCAATAACATAAAATGCTTTTCTTGCATCAATCTTTTTTGTTGTAAAATAATCACTCACATAAATTTCACCAATATTACTTTTACCTTTTTGAAATACAAATTTCAACATATCTTTTGGCCCATCAAAATAGTAATGTTTTTGTTTGTACTCTAACATTGTTGCCCATTTTGGATATTTGTGTACAAACATTCCACAAATTACACATTTTGCATCTTTTGGTACATCAATACTTTCTATTTTTCTAATTGTTTTATCTAACTTCTTTGTATCCCATAAATATACAGTCATTGCTTGTAATTGTTTATCTTTATTTACTTTGCAAACTTCTTTAAGTTTAGTTTTCAAATCAGTTATAGTTTTGATATTTTCTATACTTATTTTATTGCAATTAGATTCATAAAGTTTTTTTCCTACTTTATAAACTTTCTTTTTCTTTTTTGTATCTAACATAGATAAATCTTTTGAAAAATCATTTCTAACTACAACTATCAAATCTTCAAAACTAACTAAATTTCCACCATTTTTACTTATAAAATCCATTGCATCTTTTTTTTGTTTGAAAGCATATTTACTATGAAAACTCATTGTTGCTGGCTTATTACTTCCTATTACAAAGAAAGCTTTTTTTGCATCAATAAATTTTAAACTATTTGTATCTACTACTTTTATTTCACTATCAAATTTACCTTTTGTTTGTTCATATAAACAATGAATAGAACAGTATTGTCTATTTTTATAAATATAGTTTGTTTTATAATGTTTTGGTAAACTCATAGCACAAGAGCTACAATAGTATTTACTACTTCCTTCGTTTATAAAAGTTCCTTCATCTTTATTTATAGATTGAAAACTCTTTGCAAAAACCAAGCAAGAAAATATTGTAAGAAGTAGTAAATATTTTTTCATTTTTCTGCCTTATAATTTTCTAATAATTTATAATTATCACAAGCTAGTTTCAATCCTTTGTCACAAGATTTTTTAAATAAATCTTTTGCTTTTATAAAGTCTTGTTTTACACCTAATCCTTTTATATGAAGAACTGCAAGATTGTTGCATCCTTTTAATCCATCTTTACTTTTACACGCTTTTTCATATAAAGAAGCAGCCTTTTTAAAATCTTGTTTTACGCCTTTTTTATTTTCATACATATTACCTAGGTTTTCACAAGCAATAGATACTCCTGCCTTACACGCTTTTGTATATAATTGTATTGCCACATTATAATTTTGTGATGTACCTCTTGCACTTTCATACATAAAAGCTAAATTACTACATCCTAATTCATCATAACTATTACAAGACTTTTTATAAAAAGAGAATGCTTTTTTTGTATCTTCTTTTACACCATTAGCGCTATCGTATATTCTTCCAAGGTTATTACAACTTGCTGCATGATTTTGCGTACAAGCTTTTTCATATAAAGTTATTGATTTTTTAATATCTTTTTTTACATCTTTAGCATTCATATAAATAACACCTAAGTTATAACAAGCTGAAACAAAGTTTTTATTACAAGCCATTTCATAATATTTTATAGCTTTCTTTGTATCTTTTTTTATTCCTTTTGAACCCATATATAATACACCCAAGTTATAACAAGCAGAAGCTTTGTTATCTTTAATACAAGCATTTTCATAAATAGATGTAACTTTTTTATGGTCACCTTTTTTATGAGCTTCCACACTCTCTTTTATATATCCTGCTTGTAACACAGAAAATAAAATTGTAAATAAAATTAAATATTTCTTCATAATTTCTCCTTTAAAATCCCATATCATCTAACATCAAATACTCCAAACAACTTGCATTATCTCCAAGATTGCAGCCTCTTTCATAAATCTGTTTTGCTTTTATATAGTTTTGTCTTGTTCCTCTACCAGTTGCATGTAAAACTGCAAGTTTATAACACATAACAGTATCTTCTTTATCGCATCCTTCTTTATAAACTTTTAGTAATTTTTTATATCCATCTGGATTTGTAGTTGCGATATCTTTTATGTAAATATCTACTAATCTAAAGCATGATTCTGTATCTTCTTTATCACAACCTTTTTTATACCAAGTTGCAGCACCTTTTGTATCTTTTTGTTTATTTAAAATATTTCCTGCTTTATAACAACCTAATAAAAAGCCTTTTTCACATGCAACTTTGTACATATCTAAACTTTTTTTTGCATTTTTTTTAGGCTCTAAATAGTATTGGTAAACAGAACCTAAATTGTAACAAGCAAGAGCAAAGCCTTTTTTACAAGATTTTGAATAATATTTTTCAGCTTTTTTATAATCTGTTTTAAGTTTTAATATTCCACCTTTGTCATAACAAACTCCAACTTTATAGCAAGCTCTTTCATTTCCTAAACTGCAAGCTTTATCATAAAACTCAAATGCTTTTTTAAAATCTTGTTTTACACTCTGTTTATTTTCATACATAAAACCAACTTTATAGCACCCTTCACTACTTTTGCTTTGACAAGCTTTTTGATAAGATTCAAATGCTTTTTTATATTGGGCTTTTGAATAAAAACTATCAGCTGTATCAATAGTATTAGCATAAACAACAAACATTGTTGATAATAATAAATATAGTAATAACTTTTTCATAACTTCACTCCTAAGATTTTATTGTTTTTTTTAATTGTGCTCTTATTTCATCCATTCCCATATAAAACTCCTTCATCATTACTACACTTAAATATTGTCCAAAAGGTGTAGGAATAATCTCACTTTTTGTAATATTAATTGCATCAATAAATTTCAACAATGACAACTCAAGATTTAGACTTTTTTCAATTGATACATTAAACTTATTATTAAATTTCTCAATATCAACTTTTCCATTAAATAAATGTACTAAAAATTGATACTGCAAATATTTTTTTAGTCTAAATTTTTTAGAATGTGCAATTATTGTATTTGATTGATTTTTTAGTAAATTAGCATACTCATTCAAATCATATGCATTTACAAATAGTTGTCTATTTATATGAGTAAATGCACCACTTCCCACACCAATATACTCATTATTTTCAGCAATATATTCATCTTTTAGATTAAATCTATTTTTTGAAAATGCCCACGCATTATTTTGATAAAAAGTTGACATTTCATTTTTTATTAATAGATATAATTGATACTCACGACTATTTTTCAATAGTTTAAATTGTGAAAAAATATCTATATTTCTTAGTTTTGATTTCATCAAAGGATAAGTTATTATCTGTTTTGCACCTAAATTTTTAGCTATTTTCAAATCATTTAATAACATCTCTTCTGTTTGTGTTGGAAAATTAAAAATCAAATCTAAACTAGTAGTAGGGAAAACATCTACAACTTTTGAAATTTTATTTTGAAGTTGAGAAGATGAACCATATTTTTCAAATCTTGAAGTCTTTTTTAATATCTCATTATCAAATGTTTGAACACCAATTGATAATCTATTTATCAAACCATTGAAGTTTTTTAATATATCTACATTAATATGATTTGGTGTAGTTTCACAAGATACCTCTTTTATATCAAAAAGCATTTTTGCATACTCTATTGTATTTAGTAACTCAACTTCATCAATTAGTGGTGTTCCTCCACCAATATATAAAGTATCAAAGTTAAAACCTTTCTCTTTTAACTTTAATAATTCAATTCTTAAATTTTTAAAATAAGCACTACAATCATCTTTTTTATACTTAAATTTATGAAAAGTACAAAAACTGCAAAACTCTTCACAAAATGGAATATGCATATATAAAAAATATTTTTTATTTCTATCAAATTCATATGTTATCTCTTTGTTTGCATACTCCAAAGTCATACACTCATTCATAGAGTTTTGTATCAATTTAGAAGAGGTATAAAAACTTAATAACTGCATTGATTTATTCATAATATCTTCTTTATTTTATAACTTTTACATCTTTTTTAAAAAATGCACATACAATTACAACAAGAACTATAACAATTACATAATATACAAAAGTTGGCACGGGAACTTTATCTCCTGATGCATAAGAGTGCATTCCTGATAGATAAAAATTTACTCCAAAATATGTCATAATTATTGAAGAAAATGCAACAACTGATGAAACTAGAAATATATAAATACTATTCATTTTAGGAATAAATCTTAAATGTAATACAATCGTATAAACAACAATTGAGATAAAAGACCATGTCTCTTTAGGGTCCCAACCCCAATATCGTCCCCAACTCTCATTTGCCCAAACTCCACCAACAAAATTTCCTACTGTTAAAAGTGAAATTCCTATAATCAAACTCATTTCTGTAATTGCTGCTAATTGTCTTATTTGTTGATTTATATCTTCTTCATTATTTTTTGATTTAAATATCATCAAAATTAAAGCAAGAAATGCCAAAATTGCACCAAAACCTAAAAAACCATAACTTGCAGTGATTACAGATACATGTATACTTAGCCAATAAGATTTTAAAACAGGAACCAAAGGTGTAATTTGTGGACTAATAAAATTTAGATGTGCAACTAACATAATAATTGCACCTAAAATTGAAGATGAAGCTAAAGATAACAAAGATTTACGAAATATAACTAAACCTGCTAAAATTGATGACCATCCAACATAAACTAAAGATTCATAAGTATCACTCCAAGGTGCATGACCTGAAACATACCATCTCATCGCTAATCCCAAAGTATGAAAAACAAAACCTAAAAATAATAAAAGAAAAAATACTTTTTTGATGTTTGGAAAATCTTTTTTTGAAAAAATTGATACTATTGCAAAAAGTAAAGCTACAAAACCAACTAAAAAGTAAAATCCCATCAAGTTTGGAAATATTTTTAATTTATTAGATAATAATTCTACTTTTGTTTGATAAGTTGAAGGTAATATATCTGAATCAATCTCTCTTTGATTTATTTTTAATATGTCTAAAGCTTCATTTGCTTCTTTCCAGTCATTATTTATAATTCCTTTTGATAAAGCACTTTTATATTTAAATAATGTACTTCTAATGGAGTCACCCAACCAATATTCATTTATTGCTTCTTGAGGACTGAACCATTTTTTTGAATTATCAAAAGAGTTTGGAATTATGTTATAAAATATACCAATTGAAGCTAAATAGTAGATATTTAATCTCTCATCAAGTTTTATCAAATCTTTATCAAAAGTACCTCTTTTTGAAGGCATTTTTTCATTTGCTTCATCTATATATTTATTTAATTTATATTTTCCATATTTATCAAATACAAAAGAGAAAGAGATATATTTTTTATCTTTTTTAAGTTTTAGAATATCTTTTATTTTGCTATTTTTTATTTTGATTAATTCTATATTTTCCCACTGTTTTGGCTCACTAAATATTCCAAGCATTATTTGAGTTGCAGAAAGATTATACATTGAATCTTTTGATGATATTTTATGTAAAACATCAATTGCTTCTGTACCCATTGGTTTTACACGCCCATTAAAATCTTGAACATAAATTTCGGCAAAAGATTTTGAGTGTTCTTTTGTATTTTTTCTAAAATTATCTAAATAATCATTTGTTTGTGCATATGCATAGGTATTAAATAAAAATAAAATTGGCAAAATAATACATAGATTATTTTTTATTAAAAAAACTCTAAGTCTTTCAAATCTACTTCTTTTAGTAAAAAAGTTTAATACAAATCCTAAAGATAAAAGAAAATAAGCAAAATATGTTGGCCATTTTCCTGGGTCTTTATTTACTGAAAGAATTGTTCCCATTTCATCTCTATCATAAGAAGATTGGAAAAACTTAAATCCTTTATATGTTAAAGGATTATTCATAAAAATTCTATAATCAAAATTTGTATCACCATCTAATAAAGTAACTTCACTAGCATATGATGATGCACTTTTTGAACCTGGATATCTTTGTATTTGAAAATCTCTTAATTTTATAGAAAATGGAAGTTTTATTATCTTTGAACCCCAAGATAGTTTTATATCTTTTCCATCTACTGAAAAAATAGCTGGTGGCTCTAAATTACCGTGTCCTCCATTTATTTGTAAATCTTGTCTTTTATTATCATAACTTACTGTAACAAAAAGATTTTCTACATTTGTTGTTTTTTTAAATTTATAATCTTTGTATTCAACAACCAAATCTTTATCATCTATTTTATGTATATATTTAAAACTATTGTCACCTATTTTACCAAGGGCTAATGGATGCTCAAATATTTTATTTTCAACTTCTATTTGAAAATAAGACTTTTCAGAAATTACCCTATTTTCACTCATATTTTCTCTTATATGAATTACACCTTCATATCCAAAATATCTAGTAACTCCTGCTCCTATTAAAACAAATACAAATCCTAAATGAAACAAAAAAGCACCCATTTTTTTATACATTTTTTGTTTAATGATTATTCCAACTAAAGATATAGTTAATAAAACCATAACAACTTCATACCAAAGTGCATTATAAACTAAAACTTTTGCTGTTTGTGCATCATAATCATTTTCAATAAATGTAGCTACTGCTGCACCTAAAGCTAATAAAATCAACATCAATATAATAAATTTATATGAAAGAAACACTTTTTTAAAAATATACATAATAACCCCTAAACAAAAATTGTATTTACCTACACACTAAAAGTTTGACCTGCATAAATAATAAATAGCCGTAGACATAAAACTCCTACAATACTACACATTGCAGAGATATAAAATATACTATTTGAATTCTCTTGTTCTTTTTTAGAAAAGTTTAAAATAATTGGTAATAAAAAACCTATACAAACTATTCCTACCCAAAAAACAGTAGACCATGAACCTTCATGAAATGCAGCTAATGCAATTTTTCCTGCTTCATTTCCTGTTGCAAGAGAGATATATAACATTGCTAAAAAAAGTATCTCAATAGCCATAATTGGCCACTCAATTTTATGTAAAATTTTCATATCACTTGAGTGAACATTTTCATTAAAAACTCTTTTTGCCATAATACAAAGAGCAGCTGTTCCAGCTGATAATCCTGAGATTACAAAAAGTGCTGGTAAAATTGATGTATTTAGCAAGGGAAAACGTACTAAAACAGATATTAAAAAACCTGTATAAGCACAAATCACAACTCCAAATAGAAATAAAACTCCTTCTAAAACAACTCTAAATTTCAATAATAAATCAACTATTTTTACCAAAAAAGAAAATCTCTCTTTTACAAAATCTGAAAAAGCAAAAACAACTGCAACAAAAGTCAAAGGGATATAAATCATAAGTGCAGCTACACCAATTGACATTACTGAATTAAAATTGTAATTTATTAAGATTTGCCAAAAATTTAAAGGTCTTGTCAAATCACCAACTAAACAAACCATTCCCAATAAAATAGTTACAAAAGCCACTAAAGAAGCAGATTTATATACAGCAGTATTTTCTGTTTGGTTTTTATAAAATCTAATTAATAAAGCTACAATAATAGCTCCACCTGAAATACCAGCTAAAAGTAAATATACTGATATTGGCCATTCCCAACCTATTTCTTCAGTAAAACCTGAGCTATAAGTGATTAATTCATTCATCATAAACTCCTGTTTTAAGTTTAGGTATATATCTAAGACTTGGTTTTGTTCCAAATCCTGGTTTTAACCTAACTGCATCTTTAACATCCAAAATTTTATTTATATATGCTGTTTCATCATTTAAATCACCAAATACTAAAGCATCATATTTACATGACTCAACACATGCTGGATCTTTACCTTTTGCAAAATTTGTGTTCAAACAAAAATTACAATTTTCTGCTGCATTTGTTCTTTCATTTATAAATCTAACATCATAAGGACAAGCGACAATACAATATTTACAACCTATACATTTATCTATATCCATTGTAACAATATCTGTTATTGAATCTTTATGGCATGCACCAGTGGGACAAACTTCGGTACATGGAGAATCAACACATTGTTGACAAGATACTCTCATATATTTTTTATGTTGTAAATCATCAGGTTTTGTCTGATCTTCTACATATAATCTATGTTGATTTTTAGGAACTAAATTTATCTCTTGACAAGCAATTTCACAATCGCTACATCCAACACATTTATTTTGGTCATATATCATTGCATAGTGAGGTTTTTTATTCTCTTTGTTTGTATTTGCATTAAGCCCATACTGTACACTTCCAAGAAATAAAGAACCTAATCCTATACCTTTAATAAAATTTCTTCTATTATTCTCTTTACTACTACTCATCACCGTATCCTCTTTTCTTATTTAGAAACTTGATTTCCTTGTTTTGTAGTACCATGACCTGACATATCTAAATTACTTACTGCTTTCATTTCACCTGGTTTTAAAACTTTTAGTAATTCAATCTCAAAAACTAAAGTTGAGTTAGGTGGAATATCTCGCATTTGAACATCTTTATATGCTAACTTACTTGGAATATAAAACTTATATTTTGAACCTGTATGCATTAGCATTAAACCCTCTTTTAACCCATCAATTAAATTAATCATAGATAAATGAGCTGGTGCTTTTCTAGCATATGTATCATCAAAAACATATCCATCAATTAAAGATGCTTTATAATTCATAATTACAATACTTTCAGGTTTTACACCTTTAGTTTTTGTATCTTTTAGCACTTCATATTGTAATCCTGATTTTGTAACTTTAACTGTCGATTTTTTTGCATTTTTACTAAGAAACTCTTTTTCTTTTTTTGCATTTGTCTCTTGCAGTTTTTTTATCTTCGCTTTTTGTGCTTTATTTAAAAGCTCTGCTCTTTTATTTAGATTATCAATAACTTCTGATTCACTAATTTGTAATTTTTGTTTTAAAGCATCTTCAAAACCTTTTACAACTAATGCCACATCAACTTTTGCTCCTAATTGAAGCTGCCCATAAATTTGGTTATTTATATAATTACCAGTAGATGCTCCCAAACTATAAGATTGCTTTTGAATATCAGTTTTTAACTCTGTTGAAAAACCTTGTACTGCAATACTTAAAATAAGTGGAACAACATAACTTAATTTTATTTTTGTTAAGTTCATTAATTAGTCCTTACTTTTTAAATAAGGATTACACAAAAGTGTAATCCTTTTTTTGATTCAAATACTATTTAGAAGCTTTTGATAAAATATTTTGAGCTTCTTGAACATATGCTTGTGCAGCTTTTGCTCTTCTTTTTGTATATTTAAATCCATGAACTCCCCATGAACCATCTTTTTTGATTAAGTCCATAGCTTCTTGAGCTTTTTCAATTAATTCATTAACTCTTGATCTATCTTCAACACTTAATTTTGTTACTTCAAGCATTTCATAGATTCCTTTAATAGCAACAGTAACTTCTGAATAGATTTTTTTGATTGGTTTTTGCCAACCCATAACCTCATCATAAATTCTACTTTGGTCTTTAAAGTGTAATGTTTTTTTCAATTTAGATTGAACGATACTATGACAACCTTTGTTATCAATCATATCTTTATCTGCCCATGAAGTTTTACCACAAGCCCACATTAAGTCAATATAGTTGTGACCTTCATCATTTTTAGCGATATACCAATCTTTGTATTTTTTAGGTACTGTTTGAACTCTTGGTTGACCTGGAGGTGGGTTAAGAGTTTTTTTATCAGGACTTACATTGATTTTCCAGATATGTGATCTTCTTTGTGTATCAAAACCAGCATGATCTTGATATTGAACCGCATAGAAGTTTTCACAACTCATTAAATAAGGCATATGACAACTTGCACAACTTACTTTACTGTGAGTATCTTTTGTATTTTTAACTATTTTTGCAGCTTCTTTGTGACAGCTTGCACATGATTTTCTAATTGCAGGTTTTGTATAAAATGAACTTAAATAATCACCAGTATCTTCATATACACCACCTTTTTTAGCAGTAGTTGTAACAACATAACCACTTACATCATGAGGGTCATGACAAGTTGTACATCTCATACCTGCTTCATAGTGTGCAGTAAAGTAAGATTGAGAACCTTCAGTACCACAACCAGGACCAGCTGATTTAAATTTTGAAGTTAATCCAAGTTCAGCAGCTCTTGCTTTTAAGTTTGGATCTTTAGAGTTTCTAAATTTTTCAGCCAAAAATGGTCTAAAACTAAATCTTTGGTGACATCTTTCACAGTTAGAAGTTCTAAGTCCTTCTCCACCTTTTAAATGTCCGCCAGCACCGTGGCACTCTTCACATGAAATACCTTTTGAAATAGTATGTTTTTGTAAAGATTTAGCATTACCTAAATCAGCATAAAACTCTTTTTCTGTTTTATAATCAAATTTCCAAGGGTGACATACTTGACAGTAAGATGATGCAGCTTGAACAGCCATACCTTTTTTATATCTTGCAGCATATGAAGCCAAACCTCTAACATAACCTGAGTTTTCACCATACTCTTCTAATGTCACAGGGAAATTAGGAATAAATTTTCTAATTTTTTTAGCAACTTCAGGTGTCAAATCATTTGCCCAAGTTCTTTGGAATTGATTTGAACCAGCAACAACTGTACCTGTTCCATCTTTTAATAAACCACCAACAACATGATAAGTTCCTCTTAGTAACCAAGCATCAAAATATCCCATTTTTGTTCTAAGATGACCTACGGTACAATAGATAGAATCAGGAGTAATTCCTTTTGGTAAGATAGAAGCAGTATCTTTACCAAAAACTGATTTATTTAATTCATTATTTACTTCAGGGTGTTCTCCTGGGAAACGAATAGTTGAAGAGTGTCTTGATCTGCTCCATTTCTCATATTGTGCAGCATGACACTCTCCACATTTTTCTGGACCTACAAATTTGTTAGGGAATACTAACGGATCAGTAGAAGGTAATCTATACATAGTAGAAGTAATTCCTTTTCTTTTACTATATTTTTGAAAATCATTACCATGACCTGCATGTACAAACTCTTCACCTCTATCAACAACATTCAACTTCCCAACAACTTTACCATTAGGTAAATACGTTGTAAAAATTGGATGATGTTTAAAAATCCAGTCATATCTTGCTTTTTCTTGGATAACATAGTCTCTTAGTGTAATAACACCTCGAGTATCTTTGGTACCCTCGTTTTCAGCAATGATTTCTTGTGCATCTTTACTCATTTGAGGTGAGTTGTTATTATGGCTAGATGCAAATGCAATATTAACCATAATGCCAATACATATAAACAAACAAACAAACAGTCTTTTATTTATACTTCTCATTACTTCTCCTTTCTTGTGTTGATATACTAATAATAAATTTTAAGATATTTTAAAACTTATACTTCGTATACCAATCAAAATAGTAACAATAAAGAGGGTGAGAAAAGGGAGAATAAAAAGAAAATATTTAGTTAAATAATAAAAAAGCCTGTTTTATGGGATTAAAGAAGATTTAAATTTTATTAAATTAATTAATTTTTATTTATAAAATAGATTTAAGACTTAAAAGTTATCTCAAAAATTACACCATCTTCTAAATTTTTAGCTTGAATTGTTCCTTTATATCTTTCAACAATAACTTTACAAATATATAAACCAATTCCAGTAGCAACACTTAAATCTTTTGTAGAAAAATATGGTTTAAAAATTTTATCAAAAACTAAAGAGTTTATTTTACCTGCATTATTTTGTATTGAAATAACAGTTTTATCAAAATGTTTAAAAGATTTTATACTAATTACTCTATTTTCAATCTCATTTGTGATAAAAGCATCTTTTGCATTATTTATAATATTTACAAATACTTGAACAAACTCATTTCTAGAACCAACAAATGTAAAATCATTTTGAATATCTATTTCTACTTTTATGTTATATCTATCTAAAGAGGCTTGAAGTAATCTAATAGATTGATTTACTATATCTGAAATTTTAAAAGAGTTATTATTATCTTTAGGAGAGAAGAAATTTTTAAAATCATTAATTGTATTTGACATAAATGTAATCTGTGCATTTGCATCATTTACTTTTGAGACTACTTTATCATTTGTTAAATTTCCTCTTTCACTTAAAAGTTCAATATTAATCAATATTGAAGATAAATGAGAAAGAGGCTGTTTCCATTGGTGAGAGATATTTCCTATCATACTTCCCATAACTGCAAGTCTATTTTGATGTTCAAAAAGCAACTCTTTTCTATCTTCTAATTTTTTATCTTTATTATAAATTATATAAATCAATATTATAAATAAAATAAAAACAATAAACATAGCAATACCACCAGTAACAAAAGAACTTTTATGATAAGAAATAATATCAGTAATTGCTATTTTTAAATATATCATTGCTCTTAAATCACCAACTTTTTCAAAAAAACCACTATGATTTCCATATTGGGCCAACAATCTTTTTGGAGCATCTTGAGGATTTCCATGGCACATCAAACAATTAGGTTTATTTCTTCCTATTGGTTTTGCTATGAAAAAATATGATTTTCCATTCTCTTCTAAAATAGAAAAATAATCTTTTATTTCATTGTTTCTAAACTTTTCTAATATTTTTGTTTCAAATTCATTTGCTTTATGTATAGGATTTAAAGGATTTGTAGCAACTAATTTATATCTATATTTTAACTCTTTTTTCTCTAATTGCTTTTCATAAATATATTGAGAGATATAAGTTGAAGATAATATTTTAGAATTAAAATAGTTATCAAAAGTTTCCCTATCTTTCATTAGATTATAAATCATTGGTCGTTGAACTTCTTCAATATATGTTCTAATTGCATTCATATTATTTAACATTGAATTAGCCTCTTTTTTTGTATCTTTAATAGCTAATTCTTTATAAAAATTAAAAAATACTAATGTAATAACAGCATAAAGAAGAATAAAAACACTAATAATAAATCTAAAGTTAAATTTCACACTTGTATCCTAATCCATAAACATTTTTTATTAAATTATTTCCTATTTTTTTTCTTAACTCTTTTACAATTGCTTTAACTGCTTCTTTACTTGGCTTATCAAAATCCCACATATAATCAAGGATTAAATCATAAGTTATTACTTGATTGATATTTTTTAAAAAGTACTCAAGTAATCTACTTTCACTTTTAGATAATGCTATATGCTCATTTTTGTTTTCTAATTGTTTTGTATAGTAGTTATAAATAATTTCATCTTTTAATCTTATGCTAGGATTATAATCAACTAATTCTAAAGCTGCTTCTTCTAAAGCCTCAAATAAATCTTTTCTAATAAATGGCTTTGTTAGGTATTTTGTAATTTTCAAGTCAACTGCACGCCATAAATACTCTTGGTCAGTATGAGCTGATATTATTATAATTGGTATTTTTTTATTTGTTTTACGTATGTGTTTTATAGCTTCTAGACCATCCATATTGGGCATTGATATATCAAAAAACAAAACATCATAATTGTTTTGTTTTACTTCATCTAATGCTTTTTCTCCATTATTTACCCCCATAACTTCTAAAAAGAAAAGCTCAAGAGTCTCTTTTATCTCTTTTAATATACCTTCATCATCATCCACACAAAGGGCTTTTTTATCTGTTAAAATATCAAGTTTAGAATAGTTTTTCATACACCATACCTATAATAATCTTTTCACCTATAATATAACTTTTTTATTTAAATTTGTATTTTATTCTTAATTTTATAAAAAATATACATATTAATTTAATTTTTTAATATAATTTACATTATAATTGAACTGTAAATGTCATTATAGTGTCAATTGTCCCAATATTTACTTTCATAAAAAAGGAAAAAGGAAGTATTATGAGAATAGTATTAAAAGATAATAGCTTATTATTAAGTCTGTTTAGTGTTGTATTAATTGGCTTGTATGCTTTTGGAGTTTCTACTTCAAATCATATTTTAGATGATAATTTTAGAGTATTAGCTTTTTTGATTATGGTGATGCTTTTTTATATTGTTTACTCAAAGAGATCGCCACAACGTGTCTTTTTAACAAAATTATTAACAATAATACTTTTGTTCATATTAGCTTTATACTCATATTCAATAAATTACTATATATTGTTTTTTGCATTAATAGTAATGACTTATTGGGTAGGAAGGTTTTTTCAAGTTATATTACTAAAAAAATATGATGAAAACCTAAACGAAATTTTATATTAGTTTAATTAGTTTTCATTACAATTTCATCTATTAGAGGTAAAAAAGATGATAAATCAAGATTTAACAAATGAAATTGTAAGTTTCTCACTAATTATACTAGTAGTACTATTTCTAGCTTTTTTAACAAAAAAGAAAGAAGACCAATTTAAAAATAAAAAAGATTAAATAGTTATTTTGGAATAACTATTTCAAATCTTGCTCCTTTATGGATATTTTCTACTTTTAACTGACCTTTCATATTTTTTTCAACAATTATTTTAGACATATATAAACCAATTCCTGTACCATCACTATCATTTTTTGTAGTAAAGTATGGTTCAAATATTTTATCAACTGGTGTAGCTTCAATTCCATTTCCATTATCTTCAATAAACAAACTTACACTCTCTTCATTATCTTTTGCATAAATTTTTATAAATGGATTTTCAACTTGATTTATTATTAACACATCTTTTGCATTTGAAATAATATTTAATACAACTTGCTCGAATTCATTTAAATATGTATCAACTTCAATATTTTTATTTATTTCAATATCAATTTTAATAAAATTGTTTTTTAATGCACTTGATAAAATCGTCATAACAGACTCAATAGCTTGATTTAAATAGAATTTTTCTTTATCTTTTTTAGGCATAAAGAAATTTCTAAAATCATCAATTGTATGAGACATATACTCTAAAACTCTCTCTGCTTCTTTTGATTTTTCCTCCATTGTTGATGAATCTAATGCATTTAAATTATATTTGAATTTTATAAACATAAAAATAGATGATAACTCAGATAATGGTTGTCGCCATTGATGAGCAATATTTGAAATCATCTCACCTAAAGCAATAAACCTAGATTTTTGTACAAGTAATTGTTCTTGTTCTCTATTTTTTTCTATTTCTAAAGATACTCTTTTTTCTAGGTTTTCATTTAGTTGCATCAACTCATCTGATTTTGCTTTTACTTTTGCTTGATAATTTTGTAAAACATCATCAATTTTCTCTGAAATTAAAATTGAAATTACAATTGCGATTGTTAAAAATAGTAAAAAAAGTAAGATATTTTGTATTACTTGTTTTTTAACTCTTTGTTTTAAAATATCCTTTTTTAAAGCAATTTGTTTTTCAATATCATCAGTATAAACACCAATTGAAATCACCCAATTCCACTGCTTATAATATTTAAAAAATGACAATTTTTGTTTTACTTCATTTGAATTTGGTTTCTTATAAGCATAAAGACTAAAAGACTCACCTTTTTCTCGTATATCTTTCATAAAATCTTCACGAAATTTTTTGCCATTTTGGTCTTTATAATGTGTAGATAAAGGCTTTCCTAATAAATCAGGTCTGTTTGGATTTACAACTAAAGTAGCAAAATCATCTCCGCCTTGCATTTTCTTTATATCATATACAAAAAAGTAATCACTTTTTTTAGCTTGAAAAGATATATTATTTAAAAGTCTTATTGTATCTTCTTTTAATTCGTGTTGTGTAATATCCTCTTTTGTTAGATTATAATTTAATATATCAATAACAGTATCAACCTCTTTTTTTAATATTGCTTTTTGATTATTATAATATTCATGTATATATTTTTGCATCTCTTTTTCAAAGTTATTATTTGTATTTTGCACATAAAAATATGAAATCATAAAAATCATAGAAGACATGATTATGATAAAAATATAAATAATCATTTTTGATATGTTTTTTTCTGTAATTAATTGCAATGTGTCCCCAACCTTTATTTTGTTTATGCTTTGCTTAGGCTTTTTTTAGATATGATACCATATCTTTTCTAATAAGGATTTTACTATGAATCAAGACTTAATTAAACAATTAAGTAGTTTCAATTTATTATATGTTGAAGATGAAGATGGAATAAGAAACAACATCTACGAAATTTTAAAACATATGTTCAAAAATTTATATTTAGCAAAAAATGCAAAAGATGCATTTAAAATTTATCAAGAAAAAAAACCTGATTTAATTATTACAGATATTAGAATGCCTAAAGAAACAGGTATTGATTTAATCAAAAAAATAAGAAAAACTGATTCAAAAATAAGAGTAATTATAACTTCAGCACATACAGATTTAGAGTATATGTTAGAAGCAACAGAACTTCACTTAGTTAAATATATTATAAAACCAATAACAGAAGCAAAACTAACTGAAGCATTAGAAGCATTTATCAAAAGTTATGCAACAGCACCTGTTTATAACCTAATTCCAAAATGGATTTATGATGAGAGCAAATCTTGTGTAATTGGGCCAGATGTAGAGTATATCTTAACTAAAAAAGAGAATGCATTTTTAAAACTACTTATAAATAAAAATAGAATCATCACTTATCAAGAGCTAGAGACTCAAATTTGGGACGATACAAATATAATGACTCCAAATGCAATGAGACTATTTATTAAAAACTTTAGAAAAAAACTTCCTGATGGTATATTAAAAAACATCCAAGGAACAGGCTATAGATTAGTTATTTAAGTTCTAAGAACTTATCTATAGCACTAGCTTCACCCTCTTTTAATTTTCTTAATTCAATAAAATATCCATGTCCTAAATATATTACAAAAAATACTGCTGAAAACAGTGTAATAAAAGGAACCATAGATAGCATATAAAGTAAAAATGTTCTAATTCTAAAACTATTTTTCTCTTTTTTATGAATCACTTTATAATCTTGTTCATTTAATATAGTAGATGCTACATCATGATTTAGTAACTTATGAAAAAAGTAATAAAAAGGTAAATTAAACACAATTATATTTAAAATAGGAATAAAATATAAAGGAATAAATATAAAAAACAAAAATACCATAATAAAAGTACTTTTTATAAGAACAATAAGAGGTGAGATTAAACTTCCATGTCCTTCTAAAGGTAAATCAGAATAATGTCTTTTATGTAAAGTTGATAAAATAAATGGTGTTAAAAATCCTATTATTGCAAGTGTAATAAACACAGAAAACATCATCACAAAAAGTATTCCAACTGTATAAACTAAAAATCCAACCATCCAAGCAGTTACAGAGTATTGAAGTAAAAAATTCAACCAATCATAATAAAATGGCGCATCTTGAGATACAATAACTTCTTGACCATTTTGTGCTTGTGTTATCATTATAGATAAAGAGTCCATTCCATAACTTGCTGTACTAAAAAAAAGTGTAAACATAATAATTAATGTCACAAGAAGAGGAACAATTGAGTATTTCAACATTTTTTTTGTGAAAAAATCTCTTAAACTAACTCTTACTAAATCTATTTCATTCAATATTAATCCTTTTTATCAAATCTTGTTCTATATTCACATTTTTGGCATAGTTCTTCTACAACTATATTATTTCTAAAGCCTGTTTGAATATTTTTTACTCTTTTTGAACTTAATATATCTTTTATTGGCTTTTCATTTATATTTCCAAGATTTATACAAGCATTTTGGTCCAAACAACAAGGAACAACTTCACCACTACTTAAAATACCAAAATGAGAATCTAAACCATAACAAAAACCTTTTGTTGAAACTAAATCATTCTTTAGATTTGGCCAATTAAAATACTCATCGAAATTAAAAAATATTTTTCTATCAATTCTTATATTTTTAGGTCTTGTTTTGTAAACATCTTCAATATCAATATTTGTATTAAATTCACTATTTATTTTATTAAATACTTTTTTATTAAACTCTTTTGCACTTTTTGTTTCATCTAAATTCCATATTCTTAAATTTATAAAATATTCATGTCTATTTTGTTGAGCAAATTTAATAAATTTTATAATTGGATTTAAATACTCATCTAAACTTTTTTTGTGAGAGTTTGCATTATATGAGTTAATTGAAAAGTTTATTTGTTTGATTGTGCTATTTAATAAAGCTTCATAATGCTTTTCATTTATATTATTTGCAGTTGTTGTTATATTTACTTTTAAATTATTCTTTTTACTAATATTTAGATAATCATTTAAATTTGATAAAACTAAAGGATCTCCAACTATATGGTAAGCTAACTCTTTTGTATACTCTTTTAATTGATGATTCAAATCATCAAACTTTTCTAAACTCATTGTGGCCGTTGGCTTAATTTTAGGAGGACAAAATGTACATTTTAAATTACAAATATTTGTTATTTCAATATGAACTTTTCTAAATTTTTTTATAAATAGACCTTTGTTTTTTTATGATTGTATCAAATATCAACTAAAAGAAAAACCCTCCATAGCAAAACTATGAAGGGCTTCAGGAAAATAAGTATATATAGTGTTTAACTGTAAATTGCTCTAAAGCACCAAAAGCCTATGTAAAACCTTTCACAAAAGATTACATACCTTTACCATATTAATGGTGGTGTTGGTTGTAAAATTTACAAACATCAACTACTATTTCAAATACCTTTTGTTACAGTAGTTTTACAAAAAGCTTCGTAATAATTATCATTCAATATTACACCTCCTTGTATTCTTTAACTATGAAAATTTTATACTTTAAAATATTAAAAAAAATACTCTGATTTAAATTAGTTACTAAAATTAAAGTTCAAAATTTCTTTAGTTCTTTTTTGCTATAAATTCATTTACTAAAAGGATTTTAATGAAAGATTTTATAAATAACATTCCAAAAGCTGAATTACATTTACATATTGAAGGTACATTAGAGCCTGAATTAATGTTTAAATTAGCTAAAAAGAATAGTGTTGAACTTGAATACAAAACAATAGAAGATATAAAAAATGCTTATAACTTTACCAATTTACAGTCTTTTTTAGATATTTATTACAGTGGTGCTAAAGTTCTTTTAACACAAGAAGATTTTTATGAGCTAACTTATGAGTATTTAAAAAGATGTAAACAAGACAATGTAATACATACAGAAATATTTTTTGACCCACAAACGCATACAGCAAGAAATATAGATTTTAAAACAGTAATTTTAGGAATAACTAAAGCACTTGAAGATGGAAAAAATGAATTAGGGATAAGTTCAAAATTAATCATGTGCTTTTTAAGACATTTAAGTCAAGAAGATGCTTTTAAAACATTAGAAGAAGCAGTAGAATTTAAAGAAAAAATTACAGGAATTGGTCTTGATTCTTCAGAATTAGGAAATCCTCCTGCAAAATTTAAAGATGTTTTCAAAAAAGCTAAAGAGCTTGGATTTAAACTTGTAGCACATGCTGGTGAAGAAGGAAGTTATGAATATATAAATGATGCACTTGATTTATTAAATATTAATAGAATTGACCATGGAGTTCAAGCAATTAATAGTAAAAAATTAATGCAAAGATTAAAAGATGAGCAAATTGCACTAACAGTTTGTCCACTATCAAATACAAAGCTAAAAGTTTTCAATGATATGAAAGAGCACAATATAAAAAAAATGTTGGATTATGGATTGAATGTAACAGTTAATTCAGATGACCCATCTTATTTTGGTGGATATATGAATGATAACTTTCATGCAATTACAAATAGTTTAGATTTAACAAAAGAAGATATTATAAAACTTGTAAAAAACTCTTTTAACTCTTCATTTATAACAAAAGAAGAAAAAGAAAATTTCATCAAAAAAGTTGATGAGTTTGTAAAAAACAATTAAGAGGAAATCTCCTCTTAAATTGCAGTTAGTTTTCTATACTCATCTAAAGCAAAATCATCTGTCATTCCAGAAATATAATCAATTATTAATCTTGCTCTATAATACCACTCTAATAAATTAAATTTTTGTTTATCTTTTTTGTCTAACTCTTCAATAGCTTTTGAGTATGCAACAATATGTTTTGAAGACAATCGACCTATTAATCGTGCTGAAACAAAACAATCTATTCTTTGTTTTGATACAAGTTTTAAAAAGTCTTCACTTGAAAGTTCTAAAATTGGTTTATAACAATTTAATAACCCATGTAATATTGCATGACCTTTTAACTCTAATGCTTGTTTTTCTTTATTATTATAAATATATTTAATTGATATATTTTGTAAAACTTCAATTGCAAGTGAATATTTATTTGTTTTATCAAAATCTAAAATAGCTTTATTAAAAGTTCCATCAAAAATTGCTTGATGATTATTTAAATATACTTGAGCAACATATCTTACTAAATGATTAATCAAACTAGCTCTTGTCAAAGTTAAAAATAGATTGAACTGATAAGGTTCATCTTCTTGCTCTTTTGCTTTTTTATAATATTTTTCTATTAAGTCTAATAAAAAAGTCTCTTCTTTATCATATTTTTTATTTACTTTTTTACACTCTTTTACAACATAATTATATAAATCATCTAAAGTAAATACACCTTTATCAACTGCATCTTCAATATCTGCTGTTAAATATGAGATATCATCTGCTGCTTCCATAATATATGTAAGAGGAAATCTACACCCTTTTTGCATTTGTAAAGAGTCACAAACTTTTTTAACAAACTCTTTTTCAGAGTAGTAAAATCCTGGTTTTTTCTTTAGATAATTTAAAGTATCATCATCTTTTGGTCTTTTTTCAAAAGCACCTCTTGTATATTTTAAAACAGATGCAGTTTGAGAATAAGATAGATTTAATCTTTGAAGATATTTTATTATTCTTATTGCTTGTGCATTACCATCAAAATTTGTAATATCTCTTACTAATTTTTCTTTCAAAGATCTATTCTCTTTTTTGATTTTAGGATATAGTTTTTCTAGGCAATCAACACCTTCATTTTTCATCCAATCATTTATTGAAAGTTCTGCAAAGTGCCCAAAAGGAGGATTTCCAATATCATGCAACAAACTTGACATTTCAGAAATTGAAACAAAAGCATTTTCTAAATTGTTTAAATTATATTTTTCAAAATTACCTTGTTTTTTTATCTCATCTAAAATTGTTTTTGCTATATATCTTGAGTTTTGTTGTACTTCTATTGAGTGAGTTAATCTACTTCTTACTGCTGCATTTAACTCCAATGGAAAAACTTGCGTTCTTTTTTGTAGTCTTCTAAAAGCAGGAGTTGAAATAATTCTTCCTCTATCACTTTCAACAGAATTATCAATATCACTAATAGGATAAACTTCTCTAGTTGTATTTAATTTTTTTGTATAGTCAATCATTATAAAATTCTTTTTTTGTTTTTAAACCAAATTATAACTTATTTGCAGTTATAATTGCATTTTGAAAAAAAGGAATAATTAATGGAAATGCTTTTAAACGAGTACGATATGGTAGTTGGTGCCAAATTTGATAATGGTACAATTCAAGATTATGTAGATGATAAAAATACTTATGGTCTTGTAAGAATAGAAGATTCAACTGTAAATTGGTTTTTATATAATGAAGTAGACAGTGATGATGACTCAAAAAAACTATATGAAGACGTTATTAAAAAAGAGCATTTTATCCACGATGAATTTGGTGAAAAAATAGTTCTTTTTAATAAAGTAGGCAAAATTACATTTGAAGAATTCATAAAAAAAATCAATGAATATATTGATGATGGATTGGGACAAATAATATAAAGCTTAGATTATTTTCTAAGCTTTATTTTTTCTAATATTTGTAATAGTTTCTCCACCTATTGAATAATTATCTGTATTAATCTCTTCTATAATAACAACAGCATTTTTTGAACTTCTTTTAAAAACTTCTTCAAAGTCATTTGCTATTTTTTTTGCAAATAGTTCTTTTTGTTCTTTTGTTGCACCACCATCTTCATGAGTCATTTTTACATTAATTACTGGCATATTTTTTCTCCTTATTTTTATTAAAATACAATACAAGTACTCCTAAAAAAAGAATAAAAGCAGTCAAATATAAACTACTATCATAACTTTTATATTCATTTATTAGTGCAACAGAATATAAAGGTGCACTAATTTGCCCTATTCCATAAGAGCTAGTTAATGCTCCCATCAAAAATGCTGGATTTGATTTTGCTATTTTTCCACCCAAATTTAAAAATAGTGCTACTAAAGCTATAAAAGTTGCTCCATATAAAAAAGCACTCAATAGATTAAAGAACATACTATTTGTCATAGTTGGTATCAAAATACTAATAATTAATAAAAGCATACAAACTAAAATTATATTTGAACTTCCATATTTATAAGCTAACCTCATCCAAATTATACAAGAAGGAATTCCAGCAATTCCTGCTAAAAGCCAACTATTTGAACCTAAACCTTCCAAGCCTTTTATACTATTAATAATATCAGGTAAAAATGTTGCTTGAACAACAAAACCAACACCAACAGTAAAATATGAAAAAATTAAAACAATAATAAAAGAATCAAATTTAACTGCATTAGTTTTTATCTTTGTAAAATTAACTCCTTTTTGCTCATCTAAAATATAAAAACTATAAAAAGATAAAATAACAGCTACTATTGTTAAAACAATCCATGAATATTCCCAACTTGCATAATTTAATACAACTCTACTTACTATATCTGCAACAACCATAGAAAAACCAATACCAGAAAAGTGTATTCCCATAGCTTTAGTTTTGTCATCAAATTTTAATCTGCTCATAACTAATGATGAACCAATAACCATAAGCATTGATGATCCAAAACCTGCTATAAATCTAGAAATAATCCATAAAAAATCATCTGTATTTAATCCCAAAATTAAAGTTGTAATAATACTTATAAATAACCCTATTCTAAAAAGTAGTACTTTTTGTTTTATGCTTTTTATAAAAATAGCAAAAATCGCTCCTAATAAATAACCAAAATAGTTAATAGAAGCTAAAACACCTGCAAAACTAATATCAATTCTATTTTCTAACATGGCAGGCAATAAGGAAGTAAAAGAAAATCTAGCTACTCCCATACCAATTATTAAAGCAAAGATTCCAGCAATAATTATATTTGTATTACTTTTTTTATCAAAAAAATTAATCATTTTATTTCTCATTTTTAAATTTTTGGTATAATATCACTAAAAATGATACTTTGTCAAATAACTAATCACTATAAGTGATATAAGGAACAGTGATGGACTCAAACCTTTTAAAAGTCTTTTTAAGTGTAGCAAACAACCGTAGCTTTTCTAAAGCATCAGTAGAATTAAACTGTGCACAATCAAATGTAACAGCAAGAATAAAACAATTAGAAAAAAGTATTGATAAAACTCTTTTTTATAGAAGTTCAAAAGGAATAATATTAACAGATATTGCAAAAAAGCTACTTCCATATGCAAATGAAGTAGTAAATAGTATAAATAAAGCAGAAGATTTTTTAAAACATATTGACCATGAAGAGACTCTAAAAATTGGTTCAACAGAATCAAATGCAGCAACAAGAATAGTAACACTACTAAATAAAATACATACAAAATATCCAAAAATGAATTTAGAATTAACTACTTCTCCAACAGAAGATTTAAAAGAGCTACTAATAAATTATAAAATTGATATTGCTTTTATAAGTGGTAAACCTCAAGAAAAAGAGTTTAAAATATTAAAAGAGTATAAAGAAGAGTTAGTATTACTAAAATCAAAAAAAAATAAACACTCAAATAATATCTTATCATTTAAAAAAGGTTGCACTTATAAACAATATATTGAAGATTATTTAAAAGAGCAAAATCTAAAATATAAAAATATAGAGTTTGGAAGTTTAGAAACAATCTTAGGTTGTGTAAAAATAGGAATGGGAGTATCAATTTTACCTCTAAGTGTGATAAAAAAATTAAATCTTGAAGATGAATTATATATAGAAAATTTACCAGAATATATGAAAAATATCCATACATATATGATATGTAGAGTTGATAATGAACCTTTAATATCTAACTATTTAAAAAAACAAGATTTATAATGTTATAATTCGCAAATTATAATAAAAAAAGGACTTACTATCGAAAATTTTGGTTCAATAAAATTATCAAAAGAGATTTTAAAAGCATTAAGTGAAAAAGGTTATGAAAACCCAACTTCTGTACAAAAGAAAACTATTCCTGTTATATTAAACGGAAAAGATATTATAGCTTCAGCTAAAAGTGGTACAGGAAAAACTGCTGCTTTTTTACTTCCTATAATAGAAAAACTAAAAGATGAGATTGATTATACTAAAAAAAGAGTTCCAAGAGTTCTTATTATTGTACCTACAAGAGAGTTAGTAAAACAGATATCTCAAAATTTAAAAGATTATGCTAAATATTTAGATATAAAACAAAGTGTTGCATTTGGTGGAGTAAACAATAAAGTTCAAGCTCAAAAAATACAAAATGGAACAGATATTATTATTGCAACTCCTGGAAGATTAATTGACCATATTCAAAACAATGCAGTTAATATTTCAAGTGTAAATCATATTGTTTTAGATGAAGCAGATACTATGCTTGATATGGGATTTTTAAAAGAAATAGAAACAATACTTGCTCAAACAAGTACATATAAACAAATAATGATGTTTTCTGCAACAATATCTCAAAATGTAAAAAAATTAGCAAAAGATTATTTAAATAATCCAACTGTAATTGAACTAACAGATGTAAGACAAAGAGTAAACATAATTGAACATACAGCATATAAAGTAGATAGTTTTAAAAAAATAGAGATGCTATCTTACTTAATTGGTTCAAAAAACTACGAAAGAGTATTAGTATTTGTAAATACAAAAAAAGCAGCAGATGAAATTACGGAACATTTTAATTTAGATGGATTAAAAACGTTATGTATGCATGGAGATATCAAACAATCTGGAAGAAATAAAGCTATAAAACAGTTTAAAAGTGGAGAAATTAGAGTTCTAGTTGCAACTGATATTGCAGCAAGAGGAATTGATATTGAAGATTTAGAGTATGTAGTGAACTTTGAATTACCACAAAGTACTGATGACTTTACTCACAGAGTAGGAAGAACAGGAAGAGCAAATAAAAAAGGTAATGCAATTACTTTGATTTGTGCAAAAGAGTATAAAGAGTTAGAAAAAATTGAAAAAGATTTAATGATTACTATAAAAAGAGAAGTTTTAGAAGGTTTTGAATTAACTGAAAAACAACCAAGACTATTTAAACCTAAAAAGAAAAAACTAACTCAAAAGAAAAAAGTTGAAAAGAAACCTACAAAAAAAGTAGCATCTAAAAAAACAACAAAAAGAGATGAGAATAGAAGCTTTAGGAGAAAATAGATGAAATCAATAAATATTGCAATTACAACTCCAGCACTATTATTTCCTGCTATATCATTGCTTTTATTAGCATATACAAATAGATTTTTGACAACTGGTCAATTAATTAGAGGATTAAGTGCAAATGCAAGAGATGGTAAAGTTCCAAGAGCATCAAAGCAGATTAAAAACTTAAAAAAAAGGGTTTCTTTAATTAAAGCTATGCAACTTTATGGTGTATCGTCTTTAATACTTTGTACTATTTCTATGTTTTTAATATTTTTGGAAAAGAACTTTGCTGGTGAAGTTTTATTTGGATTGAGTCTATTAGCAATGACTCTTTCTCTTATTATTGCTTTATATGAAATATTTATATCTGTTGATGCAATTAATTATGAACTTGAGGGTATAAAAAAATATACAAAATCATATAAAAAAGAGAAAAGAGATGAAAAGCATGATGAACATGACGAAGAGCATGAACATGAGCACCATGATATTATAAAAGATGATGAGGTAAAAGAGATATAACCTCATCAATCAAAAATATTATTCATACACCTTAAAATTTCATATGTTTTAGTTACATCATATGTCGCTGTATGATGTTTATTCTCATCAAATTCTATTCCATAAAAAGCACAAGTTTCATCTAACTTAGGATTTTTAATATTTCCATTTTTATTCTTTGCAGCCACTAAATACTTATTCTCTTTCATCGTACAAATATGATTTTTAAAATATACTTTTTTATTCAAATGTCTTAATTCAAAAGAGATATTATGAGCAACTAAAGTATCACAATCTTTACAAAACTCAAAAAAGTCCTCATCTTCTGTAAAATATGAAGAGTAAGATTTATCTTTTCTATACTCCATAATCATTTCAGGAGTTAATCTATGTACAGCAAAAGAGTAAGGATTTAAAGGATATCTTGATAAATAATATCTATGAAATTTATCTATTACATTTAGATTTTTGTCAAGCCTAACTGCTGCAACTTCAATAACATCACCAACACTTTTACTATTTGTTTCAAAATCAAGTATTATCATCTATTCTCGCTATTTTTTATAATAAGTTCTTTTAACTCTTTTATTTCAAGTTTTAGTTCTTCTATTTGTTTTAATTCTTCTGATTTTTCTTCTTTTGTTTCACTACCTTTTATTGTGAAAATTGCATCAACAATTAAACCAATAAAAAGATTTACCATAATAAAAGTCACTAACAATATAAATATTATGAAAAATATCCATGCATAAGGATAAACTTCCATTATTGGTCTTGCAATTCCCATAGACCAACTTTCTAAAGTCATAACTTGAAATAGTGTATACATACTATCACCTAATGACCCAAACCATTGAGGAAAATTTGAAGAAAAAAGATTTGTTGCCATAATTGAAAAAACATAAAAGAATAGTAATAAAACCATAGAAACAGAGAATATTCCAGGAATAACTCCAAGTAATGCTCCAATAATTGTACGCATTTGAGGTACTACACTTAAAAGTCTAAATAATCTCAATACTCGAAGAACTCTTAATATAGATAAAGTTGTACTAGCAGGAACTAAAGAAATAGCAACTACAAAGAAATCAAATAGACTCCAAGGGTCTTTAAAAAAACTGATTTTATGAACAAAAATACGAAGAAGAATCTCTACTGTAAAAACTGCAATAATAAAAGTATCAATAAAATCTAAAATTTCACCATACTTTAAAACTATCTCTTTTGAAGTAGCTAAACCTAAAGTAATACAATTTAATACAATCAAAAAGATTATAAAGTTTTGAAATCTATTTGATGTAATAAAGTTTTTTAACAAATGAACCCTTTAATATAAAATTTTTTGTAATTTTATATTATTTATATTAATAAAAAAATAATAACTAGGCTACTTTCTCTCCATTATTTAAAATAATAAAGTTTTTAATATTTTTTTGTGCAATTAATTCAACTTTATTTAACAAAGAGTTGTTGTATTCATCGCATATCTCTATCAAACAATAGTTTTCATTTGAGTTATAAAATAGCATATCTATACTATCTTCTAAATTACTAAGTTCAATATCAATTATAAATTTTTGCATTTGTTCAATTTCATCTTCATTTTTATTTTCACTTTCATATAAAATAAAACTATTTTCTAAAACTATTTTCTCTTTTTCATTTTTTGTTTTTTTATATTCATACGAAATACCATTTTCATCTAATAATTTTGTATTTACAAATATCATATTAGATATATTATTTTTTTCTAAGTATTGTAATAAAGAGATTGTATCTATAACTAGTATATCTGCAAGTGCAGTAGTAAAAGGTGCTGGTTCATAAACTCTTGAAAGACAAATATATTTAGGCATCAAAACAGGTATTAATTTTTTTAGTTGATTAAACTCTTTTTTTAACTGCTTTATTTTTAGTTCATCTAAAATATAAACAATTGAAGATTTATCAAAATCATTTTTTTGTGTAAACTCTATTTTAAATTCACTTACGTAACTAGAATCTCCATCACTATATTTTATTATTAAGTCATTATTAACATCAAATCTATTATCTTTTTTTACTGATGTTACAGCTACATTAATCATTTTTTCAAACTCACTTTTAACATTAAAATTAAAAATTTTTATATAGTTCTCCAAAACTTCATTAATACTCATAACTTCTCCCCTAATATTTTTACAATAAAAATAGATTATTTAATAAATCTAAGTACACAAACTGTGTTTTAATTGCCATTTAATTATTATATTTTAATATTTGTACGTCACAGTTTGCGTCACATTTTTTATTTTTACAAAGCAATTAGTAACTTTTTTGTATAATAGAACTAAATTCTTATAGGTTTATTGTAAATGTACACAAAAAAAATTCTTTTTTTACTCTTATTATTATCAACATATTTAAATGCAAATGGCTTATCAATAAAAAAAGATACCTCTTTTAATGATATTCTTCCTTCAAGCCAAATATATATTGATAAAACTAAACAATTATCAATGAATGAAGTTAAAAATAAAAAGTTTAAAAATATAAATGAAAAATCTTTAGGTTATGGATACTCACCAAACTTTAATGTCTGGATAAAATTCACCCTAAAAAATGAAACAAATACGACAATTAGAAAAATTTTAGAGTATGATAATGCATTAACTACAAATATATATCTATATGACAATAATAAACTTATTGAAAAAGAGGGATTATCTCACCTAAGTGAACAAAGAAGAAGTATAAATCCAATTTTTGAAATAGTTTTAAAACCAAATACAAAAAAGACTTATTATATACAAGCATCTTCTTATATTACTACTTTGATTATAAAGTTAAATTTATGGAATAGTGAAAGTTTTTATGAAAAAGAGATACAACACCAAGTTATATTAGCACTATTTTTTGGAGGAATGTCAATACTTGGATTTTATAATCTATTTATATTCTTTTTTACAAAAGATAGAAGCTATTTATATTATGTACTTTATATTTTTGGAATTATGGTTCATCACTTAATGTATTCAGGTGTTACAAATATATATTTTTTACCACATAACTGGGTTATGCCATTTATTCATTATGCAACATATATTGTAGGATTTCCAGCACTTGCACTTGCTCTTTTTACAAAGAGTTTTTTAAATATAAAAAAATATAAAATAATAAATAAAACACTAAATATATATTTAGTTTTATTTCCTTTCTTATTAAGTCTATTTTTTATTACAGATAGTTTTAATAAATATAGAAATATTTTCTCTGTAATTTTATTGGTTTATCTAGTTATTATTACAGTTTATACAAGTTTTAAAAGAAATAGACAAGCATACTTTGTTCTATTTGGATGGTTTATCTTTTTAACAGCTGGAATGTTTATGTACCTATCAAGTATAGGGATTTTTAATGTATTTATTAACTTTCCATACTTTATAGAAATTTCACTTATGATTGAAGCAATTGTTTTTTCTATTGCCTTAGCAGATAGAATAAAAGTATTACAAAAAGAGAAACAAGAAGCACAATATAAATTAATTTTACAACAAAAAGATGAACAAAAAAGACTTCAAATAAAAGTAAATGAAAAAACAAGAGATTTGAAAAAAGCCTTAGATGAAAAAGGACTTTTATTAAAAGAGTTAAATCACAGAGTTAAAAATAATATGCAAACAATAGTATCTTTAATAAGACTGCAAAGTGATGACATAAAAGATGACAAATTAAAAGATGTATTAAAAACAATTCAAAATAGAATTAAAGCTATGGGACATCTACATGAATTACTTTACAAACAAGATAATTTAGGAGATGTTGATACATATAAATATTTTGATATTTTAATTCAAGAAGTAATGCAAAGTTATAATTGCAAAAATGTAAAAATTGATTTAAAAGTACAAACAAATCTAAAAATAGAAGAGGCTATTTATTGTGGTCTTATAGTAAATGAACTAATATCAAACTCTTTTAAATATGCATTTGATGATACAAAACAAGGTGAGATAAATATAAAACTTTGTAAAAATCAAAATGAATATACATTGATTGTTGAAGATAATGGTAAAGGCTATGATTCTGCAAAACCTACAAATTCACTGGGTTTAATGCTAATAAATACACTTGCTTGTAACCAATTAAAAGGAAATATTAGCATAGATAGTCAAAATAGAGTTTCTGTTAAGATAAATTGGAGAGATAATGAGTAATTTAAAAATATTAATTTTAGAAGATAATACAATTGTTGGATTTGATATAAAAAGAAGTGTTGAAACACTTGGATATGAAGTTACAAAATGTGTAACTAATTATGATGAAGCACTAAGTGCTCAAAGAGAAAATCCTGCAGATATTGCTATAATGGATATTGATTTAGGAAGATATAGTAAAGATGGTATTGAAACAGCAAAAGATATACAACAAATAAAATTTACTCCTATTATATTTTTAACTGCTTTTTCAGATAATGAAACAATGCAAAAAGCAATAAATGGAGATTTTATTGCTACTTATATTACAAAACCTTACAACAGAGAATCAATTGCTCCTGCTATTTTAGTAGCAAAATCAAGACTAAAAAATGTAGATATATTATGTAATAATATTATAACTCTTAAAAATAATTATATTTTTGATCAAAGTAAAGAACTTTTATATTATGAAGATGAACCAATAAAATTAAGTAAACAAGAACGAAAACTTTTCTCACTTCTAATCTCAGCAAAAGGAAATATTGTTGATTTTGAAAATATAGAATATACTCTTTGGCCAGATGGTCCAGTATCAGATAGTTCATTAAGAACTTTACTTTATAGAATTAGAAATAAAGTAGATGCAGAAATAATAGAAACTGTTCAATCCTTTGGATGTAGAGTAAATATAAAATAATATATTTGCTCTTCTTTATTTAATTCCTTATTCTTTTCATCACACCTTTTTAATAATCACTTTTATTCTTACTTATTTAACTAATCTTATTTATCTATTGTAACTTTTTAATTATTTTGCACATTTAAAAATTATATTTATTATTTTCTTATTCTCAAAACAAAAATGTGACAATTATTGTGACATTGTTGATTTAACATATTTACATCACATATAAAGGATGAAAATATGTTTAATATAAACACAAACAACTCAGTAGAACAGTTACAGTCACTTTTAAATAGTACAATTACTAAATCGCTAGATTATATGCCAAAAAGCTTTAATGATGAGCAATTAAAAGCATTTGATGTATTCAAAAAAAGAGTATATTTAGAAGAGATAATAGAAAAGAGTGTCTCTTTTAATAAAGCACTAAATTTTGAAACAGAAAACAAGAATTTATACATTGTGAAAAGTGTAGAAGAATTGGTTAATATATTTAAACTAAGAAGTGAAATATACACTAGATTAAATTATAATAATGAATTTCCAGAAATAATAGAGGGTCTTAACTTTGATAAATATGATGTAAATTCGGCAATTATTTATAACAAAACAGATAAAACAATTACAGGTACTTGTAGACTTATTTTTGATTCAGAAAAAAAACTACCAATAGAAGAGAAACTAAATCTTGATTATATAAGAGATGAATACAAATCAATTGCAGAGGTATCTAGATTAACAATAAAACATCAAAAAGAAGGATTAAGTCTTGATTTTAAAAATCTTACTCAAGGAATTTACTCAATATTAAAACAAAATAATCAAAATGCAACAATTTCAGTGATAAGTAAAGAGCATTTTAAATTATATTCTAAATTTGGAGGATTTAATATAGAAAAAGAGTTAAACTCCTATGGACATTTAAATAAAACATTTGTAATAACATCTTGGGATATATCTAAAATTTCAAAGTTTTTCCATAAAGCTTTTTTAAAGTAGTCAATTAGACTACTTTAAAGCTCAATTACACGCTCAAACATCTCTTTTATTTCTGATTCATGACTTATAAGAAATATTTGTCTGTATTGCTCTTTTATTGTATTAAAAGCTTCTAATATTTCTAATCTTCTATTTTCGTCTTGACTTCCAAATACTTCATCAAAAGCTAAAAATGAGATTTGAGAACTACCACTTAACTCTTGCAAGGTTTTAGATATAGCAATTCGTAAAACTAAGTTTGCTAAATCAACTTCACCACCACTAAATCTCTCAATTGGATATTTTTTATTTTCATCATAAATAAAAAAATCAAACTCATTAGAAACTTCAATTAATTGATATTTTCCTTTTGTAATTTTTGCATACATGTTTGATGCAATTTGAGATATTCTTGGTGCAATTTTTGAATTAATAGTAGTTTTAAAATCTTGAAGAGTGATTTTTATTTTTGTATAATCATTTAAATCATCAATCTTTTTTTGTAAAGTATTGTTTTTTTCACTGTTTTCATCTAATTGTTTCATTATATTTTTTACTTCATTTTTTATTCTTGATTCTTCAAGTTTTTTATTATGAATTAATTCTGATAAATCCTCTTTTTGTTTTCTTAGTTTTTCTATTTGCTTTTCTAAATCTTTATGTGCAGATTCATCATATTTTATAGCTACAAATTCACTATTTCTTTGTTTTATATTTTCACTACAAATATTTATATTACTTTCTTGTTCTTTTATATTTTCAATAACTATTTTTTCTCTATTTAATTGAGTTTGTAAAGTTAAAAAATATTCATAGTCTTTTCTTAGAGATTCTAATTTTTCTTTCAATAAATTGTGTTCATTTTCATTATAAACATATACACTTAATTTATCAATTTGTTCATTATTGTTTTTTCCTCTTAATTCTATATTTTCTAAATATTTTAAACTATTTGATAAATCTTTTTTCTTTTCTGTTAATAGATATATTTTAGAGTGAAGTTGTTTTTCTTTATGAGTATTTTCATCTAATAAAAGTTGCTTTTGTTGAACTTCTTCTATTAATACATTTAATTGAGTAGAGTATTCATCAATATTTTTTTTATAACTTGATTCAATTAGATTATACAAATTATTCAATACCATATCATAATCATCTAATAAATCTCTAGTACAAGTAGGACACTTAGAACTTTTACCTAAATTCTGAATTGTTTCTATCTTACTTTTAGTATCGTTAATTAAATTCTCTTCACCAGCTATTTTATCTCTTAATGATCTTTCAGTAATTTTTTTATCTTGTAATTGTTTTTGTAAGGTTGTAATATTTTGTTTTATTAATGTATGCTCTTTTTCAGTATCATTTAGTTGTTTTAATTGTTCTTCTAAATGTGAAATATCCTCTTTTTGCTTTCTATAAGAGAGTCTTAACTCATCTCTTTCTTTTATTAAAGCCTCTTTTTTTAAATATTTCTCTTTTAAATTTTCTTGCTCTTTTACTTTTGATAAAATATCTTCATATAAAGTTTTTACATTTTTTACTTTTTCAAACTCAATTTTTTGCTTACTTAATAAATCTAATTCATCTTTGTATTTTTGTAAATTCTTTTTATAAGATAAGAGATTTGTCTCTTCTAGTTTTATACTATATTCTAAACTCTTTTTTTGCTCTTTTATTTTATTAAAAACTTCAAGTTTAGCTTTTTTGTCACTTTCACTATTTATTAACGCTTCTTTATTCTTTTGTTCAGTTAAGATTTGTACACATAAGATATCAATATTACTATTGTGATATTTAAGTTTTTCATTAAGTGCATCAATATCTTCAATACTTAATAAATAAGAAGAAAAAGTCTTTATATCCCTATTTAAATCTCTAATTGATAAAGTTAAAAAATTTTCTACAAAATCAATTTTTTCTAAACAAAGTAATCTTCTTATCATTTTTTTTCGTTCTTCTTTATCCAAACCACTTAATTTAGTTAACTCTTTTTGAGAAGCAAATAATGTACTTAAAAAAGCCTCTTTATTCATTTTTGTTAGTTTAACTATCTCTTTTGTTACTTCTTTTACACCATTTGTTATTAGTTCACCATTTTTAAATAATTTTGCATTTGCAACTAAATTTTTACCTCTAAATTCTCTTGATACAATATACTCACAATCATCAAATTCAAAATATAATTCAACTTTTAACTCATCTTTTGATTCTGCACTTACATTTTTTATCAGTTCTTTAGAACCCTTATTTTTTAGTTCACCATATAAAGCAAATAATATTGCATCAAAAATAGTTGATTTTCCACTTCCATTTTTTCCAATAATCCCTGTTAATCCATCAAAAAATTCAAAAGTAAACTCTTTATATTTTTTAAAATTTTTCAAATATAATTTAGATAGTATCATCTATGCTATCCTCATACTTATCAAATAATTCATCAGTTTTTAATTTTAACCTATTAAATTCATCATCTAAACTATTTTGTTTTAAATATTCTGTAAAATACTCTTTTAAAGAAATTGCTTGAATATCTTCTATTGTAGCTTCATTTTGAGATACAAATTCTCTTTTTATTACAAGATAAAAACATGATGGTAAATAAGTTCTAATCTCCTTATTAGAGATATTTATAGAATCCATTGCATTCAAATTTTTTATTGTTAACTGAACTATACAATTTTCTAAACTATTATTTTGATTTATATTTTCTAACTGATTAAATATATCTTTAGCATCAATTTCAAAACTCAAAAACTCTCTTATATTAATTTGTTTAAATTCAATATTTAAATCATCATTTGATAAATCTAGATATATAAATCCTTTATTATTTCTTTTATCACTAAATGATGTTCTTTCACTACTTCCACTATAATATACATTTTCATAACTTTTTACACTAGAAAAACCATGCCAATGACCTAAAGCAACATAGTCCATTTTATTAAATAAAAACTCTTTTTCATGGGGAAAAACAAATTCTCCAAACTCACTCATTAAATAGCTTGCACCAACACTGCAATGAAGCATCAACAGATTTTTTTTATTTTGATTTATACCATTTTCTATTTTTTCTAATTCATTTTCTATATTGTTTTCATCATTTAAATGTGGTAATGCATGAAAAATGATATCATCAAATTCAAACTTTTCATATTTACTTTTATATGCACAATGAATATTTTCAAAACCATCAAATATTGAAAGAATTGGCAAAGAACTTTTTGTTCTTGGTGTAGAATGATTACCTGCAATTAAAATAATAGGGATATCTAATTCATTAAGCTTTCTAAATCTATCTAAAGCAAAAGAGATAGCTCTATTTGATGGACTACTTCTATGAAATAAATCTCCTGTATGAATTATATAATCAGGAGTTAATTTAATAATATTTTCAACAATTTCATCAAAAGCTTTATAAAAGTCAGCTTCTCTTTGATTTATACCCTCTTCATTTATAATATCTAAATCACTAAAACCTAAATGTGTATCACTAAAATGTATAATTTTCAATTAGTACCAACTTAATTTTTTTATTTAATATATTTTTTTACTTTTTTTTAAAAAAGTCACAATTTTATTATATTGCTAAAGTATAATAAACTTTTATTAAAAGGATTATTATGTTGTCATTTCCAGCAATGCTAAGTATTGTTATTGGATTATATTTAGCACTAATTACAACTTTATTATTATAGTTATTTTAAAAGATAAGGTAAATCTCTTTTTAAACTCTCTAGTAAATCTTCGTTTAAAAAGAATTCACTAAAAGATAATTCTGGATGTTTGTAAACAAATGCACAGATATATCTATTTTTTCTTATTACATCAACTGCTTGCTCTAGATTAACTTTATTTGACTCATTTGAATTATAAAAATCATAAATTCTATGCAATGGCTCTTTTATATTTTTATCTTTAACAAAAACAATAGAATCATCAAAAAACTCAATAACATTTTCATTACCACTATTTATATTACAAAATGCCAATTGAACATCATCAAAAGTAATATCAAATTTATATCCTATCAACAATATTTTTTTTACATTTTTTAAATCATTTTGTTGAAAATAGTATTGTAATAAAAGTTTTAAATAGTGATCTTTTAAATCTTCATCTTTAGTAGATAAATCATCAATTATAATATCAGCATCATCAATCTTTTTATCTTTTATATAATCATTATGCAAAACTGAAATTTGCGCAATGATTTCATGTAACCTATCACTCATTTAATTTCCTTATAGAATCTAGAGAATTATATCAATAAAAGATTAATAAGAAATGAATACTTAGATATTAAAAACAATAAAAAAGCAAGATAACATATAAAGAGGAAATAGAAAAAGCATTAGATAAAGCAAATGAGAATAATAAAAAAAAGGATAAAAAATAGTGTAAAAAAAAAGGCTTAGTTAAAGACACTTGAGAAAGTATAAATAACTAAGCCTAAAATAAACTCAAGAGCTGGCAGAGACCTACGTTTCCACACCTGAAAGGTGCAGTATTATCAGCGCTGAAGTGCTTGACTTCCAGGTTCGGAATGGAGCTGGGTATTTCCACTTCGCTTTTTCCACC